>JAOARA010000019.1 GCA_025211115.1 Roseicyclus sp.
GGAGAAGCAGGTGATCGGGCAGCGCGCGGCCCGCGTCGCAATGGGCCAGCGTCACCGCCAGCCGGTCGGCCCGCGACAGTGCCATCACGAACAGCCCCAGCCCGAGCCCGCCGTTGACCCATGGCCCGAAGGGCGCCGCGCTGGCCGTCAGCGTCGCGGCGAGCCCCAAGAGCAGCGTGCCCCAGATCTGCACCTCGGCCCGCATCGCGGTGGCCATCAGATGCGCCGATTGCTCGGCCCGCGATTCCTCGGACCAGATGCCGAACCAGCGCATGAGGAACAGCCGCCGCAGCGCCGCGGTGTTGCGGTAGCCCGTGGGCAGCCGGTCGCGGCCGAACAGGTCGGAGACGATGTTGTCCTCCAGCCAGCAGATGCGCATGAGCGCCAGGAGCGCGATACCGCCCACGGGGCCGAAGGGCAGCCAGAGCGGCGTGAGCGCCCCCGCCCCCACCAGCGCCGCGCCGAGGATGAGATGTCCGGGCTTCATGACTGCCTCCCGTGTCCTGAGACTCGGGGTTATCCTGCGCCGGGATAAAGATTTCGCAAAGAAATATTGTCTGCGCAAAGACGGGGCGCGGAAAGGTGCCGAGGGGCGGCGCTGCCGCCTCACATATCCACTTTCCTGAATATGAGGGCCGCGCTACGGTGGGGCGATCATGAGGGAGGAGACCCGAGATGCAGATCACCCGCCGCCGCCTGATGGCCACCGGAACCGCGGCGCTGGCCGCAAGCGCCCTGCCCCGCATCGGCTGGACGCAGACCACGCTGAGGATGGGCGACACCGAGATCACGACGCTGAGCGACGGCACGCTGTCGCTGCCCGCGGACTTCATCTTCGGGCCGATGCCCTCGGGCGAGCTGGCCGAGGTTCTGGCCCCCTATGGCGTCGATCCCGCAGCACCGCTGACGCCGCCCTGCAACCTGACGCTGCTGCGGCGGGGCGATGTGCTGGCGCTGTTCGACGCGGGCTCGGGCACGCAATTCATGCCCTCCGCGGGGATGCTGCCCGATGCGCTGGCCGCCGCCGGGATCGACCCGTTCGACGTCACGCATGTGATCTTCACCCACGGGCACCCGGATCACCTGTGGGGGGTGCTCGACGATTTCGACGAGCCCTATTTCGCCAATGCCGAGCACATGATGGGCGGGGTGGAATTCGACTACTGGATGGATGACGCGACCGTCGGCAGCATCGGCGAGGAGCGCGCGGCCTTTGCCGTGGGCGCGCAGCGGCGGCTCTCGGTGGTGGCCGATGCGATGACGCGCATCAGCGACGGGGACGAGGTTCTGCCGGGCGTGGTGGCGGCGCTGACGCCGGGGCACACGCCGGGGCACATGGGCTTCGTCATCGGCGAGGGCGCGGAGGCGGTGATGGTGCTGGGCGATGCGATCGGCAACGATCACGTGGCCTTTGCCCGGCCCGGTTGGGTCTCGGGCTCGGACCAGGACCCGGAGACGGCGGCGGCGACGCGTCTGGCGCTGTTCGACCGGATCACGGCGGACGAGATGGGCGTGATCGGCTTCCACCTTGGCGGCGGCGGGATCGGCCGGGTCGCAGCCGGGGGCAAGGGATATCGCTTTGTCCCCGAGGCGTGAGGCCGCTTCATGTGATGCATGAAGATTGCCTCGCAAGGCATTGACAAAAAAGAGGGGCGCCACTGGGGCGCCCCTTCGAGTTTCGCGTATCAGGCTCTGATATTCACTGCCCGAAGTGTTCTGCCTGCGGCCTGATCCGCGTCAGGGGCGAGCGCACCCGCCCCGGAAGTCAGACGCGCGACCTTGGGCCCCGCGCGCCCGATTGATGGTCAGCTGCAGCCCGACGTCGCGCCGCAGGTGTTGCACTTCATGCAGGTGCCGTTGCGGACCAGCGTGTAGTTGCCGCATTCGCCGCAGGCTTCGCCCTCGTAGCCCTGCATCTTCGCCTTGGCGCGGGCGTCCATGCTGACGGTGCCGGTGGTGACCGCCGTGGTCGAGGCGACCGCCGCCACGGTGGAGCCGCCGCGGGTCTCGGGGACGAGGGTTTCCAGCGTGGCCACCGGATCGGCTGCACCGCCCTGGAACACCACCAGCTCTTGCGGGGCGCGCTTGCGGAGGTAGCCGGTCGAGGCGACCTGGCGCAGCACGTCGATGGGCGAGGAGGCGCGGCTGTCCGGCACTTCCTTGACGTTCGACACGCCCTCTTCCGCGCCGCGACCCACGTCGTCGAAGGTCTGGCCCTGCGGGGCCACATGGGCGAGGTCCGTCCGGTCGAGGTAGGACACGGCCAGTTCGCGGAAGATGTAGTCGAGGATCGAGGTCGCGTTCTTGATCGAGTCGTTGCCCTGCACCATCCCCGAGGGTTCGAACTTGGTGAAGGTGAAGGCGTCGACGAATTCCTCGAGCGGCACGCCATACTGAAGGCCGACCGACACCGCGATGGCGAAGTTGTTCATCATCGCCCGGAAGCCCGCGCCTTCCTTGTGCATGTCGATGAAGATCTCGCCCAGCGAGCCATCGGCATATTCGCCGGTGCGCAGGTAGACCTTGTGGCCGCCCACGATGGCCTTTTGCGTGTAGCC
>JAOARA010000197.1 GCA_025211115.1 Roseicyclus sp.
CGTCTGGGCCTTTCTCGTCCCCGGCGCGCTGGCGCAGGTGCTGGGCACCATGTGCATCGTGGCGCTCTTCGCGGTCCGCAACTTCACCGTCGGCATCACCCTGATGAAGACCGAGGTCATCCTGACCGCGCTCTTCGGCCTTCTGCTGCTGGGCGAGGCGATCTCGCCCCCGATCCTTGTCGCCATCGGTCTCGGCTTCGTCGGCGTGGTCCTGCTCTCCGATCCGCCCAAGGGCGATGTCGCGCTGCCCTGGCGCGCGCGGCTCTTCAACGCGGCCTCGGGCTACGGGCTCGCCTCGGGCGTGCTTTTCGGCATCTCGGCGGTGGGCTACCGCGGCGCGTCGCTGGCGCTGCCGGACGGCGACGTCTTCCTGCGCGCCAGCCTGACACTGGCCGCGGCGACCGCGGTGCAGGCGGTTGTGCTCGGCTTCTGGATCTCCTGGCGCGACCGGGCCGAGGTGGCCCGCGTCCTGTCAAGCTGGCGGGTCTCGGGCCTCGTCGGCCTCACCTCGATGCTCGGCAGCCTCGGCTGGTTCACCGCCTTCACGCTGCAGACCGCGGCGCTGGTCAAGGCGCTGGGGCAGATCGAGCTGGTCTTCACATTCCTCGTCTCGGTCTTCTGGCTCAAGGAACGCTCCTCGCCCAAGGAGATCGCGGGGCTGGCCCTGCTTGTCGCCTCCATCGGCGTGATCTTCTGGCGCGGGGTGGCGGGATGATCACGATCGCGCTTTCCATCGCGCCGATCTTCCTTCTGATCGTCACGGGCTACGCGCTCAGGCGCGGCGGCATCCCCTCCGAGGAATTCTGGACGCTGAACGACCGGCTCGTCTATTTCGTCCTGATGCCCGCGCTCTTCTTCGTGCGCATCTCCGAGGCTGACCTCTCGGACCCCGACCTGATCTCCTACGCCGGCACGCTCTACGCGGGCTTTTTCGCGGCCACGGCGGCGGGCACGGCGGCCGCCATCCTGCTGCGCGTCCCCGCGCCGCAAGCCACCTCGATCCTGCAGGGTGCGGGGCGTTTCAACACCTTCATCGCGCTCGCCGTGGCCGAGGCGCTCTACGGCGCGCCCGCCCTGCAACTGGCCGTGCTGGGGGCCGCCGTGCTGGTGCCGGTGGTCAACCTGACGGTCGTGGGGCTTTTCTCCATCCTCCTGCCCCGGCCCGGAAGCCCGGTGCTCTTGGGGGCGGCCAAAAGCCTCGCCACCAACCCGCTGATCCTGTCGATCCTCGCGGCGGCGGGGGTGAACCTTGTGGGCTGGGCGCCCATCCCCGTGCTGCAGGAGACGCTGTCGGTGCTGGGGCAGGCGGCGCTGCCGATCATGCTCCTGTGCGTCGGGGCAAGCCTGAAGCTGCGCGGGTTGCAGGCCGATTGGCTTCCCATGGCGCTGGCGGCGGGCGGCAAGCTCCTGCTCTTTCCCGCGGTGATCCTCGGCATGGCGCTGGCGCTTGGCCTTCCGCCCCTCACGGCACAGGTGGCGCTGATCTACGGCGCGCTGCCCACGGGCGTCGCGGCCTACACGCTCGCCCGCCAACTGGGCGGCGACGCAGCCCTGATGGCCGCGATGATCACGGTGCAGACGCTTCTGGCCTTCGCCGTCATGCCGCTCTGGCTGACGCTCGGGGCGCGGGTCTTCGGCCTCTGATCGCCCGCACCGGTTTCGGGGCTGCGCCGCCTCCGCCGCCATGTTTCAGGGATAGAGATGACAATTTGAGTCAAACTTTCGCATCTCTATCCAAAAAATATGGCCGCCGGAGGCTCCCGCACTCTCCACCCGCGCGACGCCGGGCCATGCAGAACCGACGGTGTCAGAGGCGCGAGAACCGGCTGATCTCGGTGCGGTTGTCGAAGAAGGGCACACCCGCCGCCTGCCGCCCCTCGAGCCGGGCCGACAGCTCGGCCAGCACCACCTCGGTGATGAAGGGCATGTCGTAGCCCCGCACCTCGTCGAGCGGCACCCAGTGCAAATGGCCCAGCTCATCCTCGGCACGGCTGAAATCGTCGGGGTCGTTGCGCAGCGCCTCGGCCTCCACGAGAAAGAACCGCGCGTCGAAGCGGCGGGGGCGGCCCGGCGGCGTGATCGCCCGGAACAGGAACGTCGCATCCGCCCCATCCGGCAGGTGCCCCGTGGCGATGTAGCCGCGCCAGCCCTGCGGCGCCTCCATCGCACCGGCGCGGGCGTCGGGCGCGCCGATCAATAGCCCTGTCTCCTCCCACAGCTCGCGCGTGGCCGCCGCGACCAGCGGCGCGGGGTCGAGCGCGCTGTCATTGGCCAGCGCCGCGGCGCAGGCGGGGGCAGGGGGCGCGGCCAGCGGGATCGTCGCGTCGACCGCATCGACCGCGCCGCCGGGAAAGACGAATTTCGACGGCATGAAGGCCGCCGTTTTCCCGCGCTGGCCCATCAGCACGCGCGGCCGGGTCGCGGCATCGCGCAGCACGATCACCGTGGCGGCATCGCGGATCGCGGTCTTGTCCACTAGAACCCGTGCATCCGCTTGGCCCACTGCACCCCCACGATCAGCCCCTTGAAGCGCGGCAGAAGGTAGAGGGCCATGGCGGTGACGCCAATCGAAAACGTCACGGCCATCACCCAGGCCGGCGGCTGCAGCATCTCGTAGGTGAAAAGCTGCAGCGTCCCCATCACCTTGGCGGTGACGAGAATCGAGAGATAGGCCGGCCCGTCATCGGCGCGCGCATGGCTCAGATCCTCGCCGCAGGCGGGGCAGGCGGGGGCGAGCTTGAGATAGCCGTCGAACAGGCTCCCCTCGCCGCAACCGGGGCAGCGACGGCGCAGGCCGCGGCGGATCGCGGGGCCGGTGGGGCGCTCGGGCGGGCCGGGCAGGAATTCGGGGCGCAAGGCGGGGTCGTCATGGCTCATGCGCCGATAGATGCGGCGCGCGCGCGGGGCCGTCCAGTGCGCTGCTGTCGCGGGAAGCGGAAAATTTTTCCGACGGAACCCGCCGCCCTCCGCGTGTGACAGGTCAGACAGGCACACAAGACAGGAGACAAGCCGATGTCGATGATGAAAGCAGGCGCGCTGGCGCTGATGATCCCGCTGGCGCTTGCTGCCCCCGCCGTTGCCCAGCAGGGCGAAGGCCGCGGCATGGGTCCGCAGATGATGTTCTCCGAGATGGACCTCGACGGCGACGGCGCGGTCACGCTCGAAGAGATGCAGGGCGCCCGCGCCGGCCGCTTCGCGCAGGCCGATGCCGATGGCGACGGCACGCTGACCCGTGACGAGCTGCTCGCCGGCGCCATGACCCGCGCCGAGGCCGGGGTGGACCGGCTGCTCGAGCGGGCCGATAGCGACGGCGACGGCGCGTTGAGTGCCGCCGAGCTGGAGGAGATGGCCGACGGCCGCCGGCAGGCGCGCATGGAACGCATGTTCGAGCGGGTGGACGCGGACGGCGACGGCAGTCTGACCGAGGCCGAGCTCGACGCGGCCATGGCCCGCATGATGGAGCGGCGCGGCGGCGGTCACGGTGGTGGTCACGGCGAAGGCCGCGGCCACGGCTTCTGGCGCGGCTGAAGCCTGCGCCCGCGGCGGCGCGGGGGGCCTCCCCACCCCCGCGCCGCCCCTTTCGGCCCCTCACCGGGAGCGGTATTCAACGACATGTCCGGCGACACGCCAGAATATGCCGCGCTTTCGGACGGGGCGCTGATGGTCCTCTTCGCCAATGGCGATCCGGGGGCCTCCGCGGCGTTGACGGCGCGGCTTTTGCCGCGGGCCTTGCGCCATGCCGCCCGCGTGCTGGGCGACCGGGCCGAGGCCGAGGACATCGCGCAGGAGGCGATGTTGCGCCTGTGGCGCGCGGCCGCCGGGTGGCGGCAGGATGGCGCGGCGGAGCCCGCGACGTGGCTTTACCGGGTGGTGGCGAACCTCTGCGTCGACCGGCTCAGGCGGCGCGGGCGGGCCGAGCCGCTGGACGACCCGGACGCGGCGGCCGATGGCGCGCCGGGGGCCGAGGCGCGGATGGTCGAGGCCGACCGGATGGCGGCGCTGGATGCCGCGCTGGCGCAGCTGCCCGAGCGGCAGCGGCAGGCGGTGGTGCTGCGCCATATCGAGGGGCTGTCGAACCCCGAGATCGCGGAGATACTCGAGGTGGGCGTGGAGGCCGTGGAAAGCCTGACCGCCCGTGGCAAGCGGGCGCTGGCGGCGGCCCTTGCAACACAGAAGGAGGCGCTGGGATATGGCGACTGAACCGGAAGACGCGCGCCTTGACGCGCTGTTCGCCGCGGCCCGCGAGGCCGAGACACCGGGCGACGATCTGGTCGCGCGGGTGCTGGCCGATGCGGCCATGGTGCAGGCGGCGGCGCGGCC
>JAOARA010000198.1 GCA_025211115.1 Roseicyclus sp.
CGTCGGAAACGGAAACGGTTGCCATGGCGTGTGGCCCTCCTGGCGCATGTTGGGTCGGCTGCAGAACCTAAGGACCGCCCCCGGCAGGGTCAAGCAGTGCTTGCGCGCGCCAGCGCCGCGGACACGACATCGTGTGGCAGCGGCATGAGGGTTGCGGTCCGCGTCCAGAGGATCGCGGTCTCGATCCGGCGGTCCGGGTAGAGCGGGGCGAGCAGGGCCGCGTAAGCGCCCATCTGGCGCAAGAGGCCCTCGGGCGTGTCGCCGGGCGTGGCGGGGACGGCGGCGTTGGTCTTGAAATCGACGGCAAGGATGCGCTCGGGCGAGACGATCAGCCGGTCGATGGTGCCGATCATCGGGCCGCCCAGCGCGGGCGCGTCGCCCGTCAGCGTGACCTCGGCCAGCGCGTCCGGCGCGAAGAGGGGCGCGAGGTCGGGGGCGGTCAGGACGCGCGTGGCCTCCGACAGGCAGTCGGCGGCGAGGGTCGCGTCGGTCTCGCCCGGTTCCAGCGCAAGGATGCCGGGCGCGGCCTCGGCCCATGTGGCGGGGGGGCGGCCCGGCAGGTGTTCGAGCAGCAGGTGAACGAGCCGCCCGCGGCGCAGCGCGGCCTCGGTGTCGAGGCCCGCATCCGCCCCCGCGACGATCTTGGCCCCGCCAAGGTCCGAGGGCGTGCGCGCCTGCAGCTCGCGGCGCGAGGGGGGCGCTTGCGTGCCGATCCAGCCGGGCAGCGGCGGCGGCGCGGTGCTCGCATCGGGCGCGGGGGGCACCGGCGTCCAGTCGCCCGATTGCAGGCGCAGGCCCTCCCCCGCGATCTCGGGCAGGAGAAGCGGCGCGGGCGCAAGCTGCTCCAGCCCATCGCGGATGGTTTCATACCAGCTGGCCTCCGGCCCGCCGCCCTTGGTCGCGGTCTTGCCCGCGGCGGCGACGATCAGCCAGCTTTCCGCGCGGGTCATGGCGACATAAAGCAGGCGGTTGCGCTCTTCGGCCTCGCGCGCCTTCTGCGCGTCGAGCGCGGCCTGAACCGTCTCGGTCGCGTCCGCGGTCTTGGCCCAGACCAGCGGCCCGCCCTCGGGCGTGACAAGGTCGATCCGCGCGCCGCCCCTGCCCTGCCGGATGGCGGTGTCGGGCAGGATCACCACGGGGGCTTCCAGCCCCTTGGCCCCATGCACCGTCATCACCCGGATCTGCCCGCCCGCCTGCGCGAGGTCGCGCTTGACGGTGACCTCGCCCGCCTCGAGCCAGCCGACAAAGCCGGTCAGGCTGGGAACCTCCATCGCCTCGTAATTCAGCGCCTGCGCGAGCATCGCGTCGATGCCGTCCTCAGCCTCGGGGCCGAGGCGCGCGATCAGGCGGCGGCGGGCGTCATGGACGATCAGCGCCTGTTCCAGAAGGTCGTAGGGGCGCAGGAAATCGGCCTTGTTGCGCAGGTCGCGCAGCATGGCGACGGTCTGCGGATGCGCGTCCTCGGCCTTGCGCAGCACCTCCCACAGGGACGCACCGCGGGGGCGCGGATGGGCGAGGCGGAAGAGCGCATCCTCGGACCAGCCGCCGATGGGCGAGCGCAGCACGGCGGCCAGCGACAGGTCATCATCGGGCAGGGACAGAAAGCGCATCAGCGCGATCAGGTCCTTGACCGCCAAGGGCGCGGTCAGGTCCGAGCGGTCGACGCCCGCCACCGGCAGCCGCGCCTCCTTCAGGGCGGCGATGATCTTGCGAAAGAGCGGCGAGCGGCTTTGCACGAGGATCAGGATATCGCCCGCCGTGACCGGGCGCGGGCCGTCCTTGCCCGGCAGCGGCTCACCCGCGGCGAGCATCGCGGCGATGCGGGTGGCGATGCTGCGCGCAAGGATGTTGGAGTGGTGATCGTCGGCGACGATATCCTGCGGGTCGTCCCATTCGGGCGGCGCGGCCTTGTCCGAGGGCTCCACCACCGGCCAGAGATCGACGCGGCCGGGCATCGCGCCGTGAAAGGCCAAGTGCCCGACATCGGGCCCCACGCCCGGTTCACCGGCGCGTCTTGCGACCTCGTCTACCAGCGACAGGATCACGGGCGCGGAGCGGAACGAGTGTTTCAGCTCGCGCGACTGGAAGGGTTGCCCGACCTCGGCCAGCCGTGCGGCGAAATGCGCGCGCATCCGGTCGAAGCCCGCGGGGTCGGCCCCCTGGAAGGAATAGATCGACTGTTTCTTGTCACCCACGACGAAGATCGTCCGGGTCACGTCCGCCCGCGCGCCTTCGCCGGCGGCAAACTCCTCGGCGAGGGTCTGGACGATCTGCCATTGCGGGGGGCTGGTGTCCTGCGCCTCGTCCACGAGGATATGGTCGATCCCGCCGTCGAGGCGGAAGAGCACCCATTGCGCCATCTTCTCGGCGGTCAAGAGGCGCAGGGTGCCGCGGATCAGGTCGTCGAAGTCGAGCCAGCCGCGCAGCGCCTTGGCGCGCTGGTAGCGCGGCAGGAAGGCCGCCGCGAAGCGGTGCAGCGCATCGGTGCGCCGCGCGGTCATCAGCGCAAGGCGGAGGGGGCGGGCCGCGGCCAGCCGGTCGGCGAAATCGGCCAGCGCGTCCAGCGCGTCGCCCATCGCCGCCGTCACGCCCTTGTTCGTCAGGATCGCCGCGCGGGGCTGGTTCGGCTCTTTCTTCGCGTCCGGGCCGTTGAGAAAGGCGTGTTCGAGCGCGGCGAGATCGGCAAGGGTCGGGGCGTCCCACGCCACGCGGGGGATGGCGGAACAGGCGGCCTTGTGCATCGCGTAGGCCGGGTTCAGCCCCTTCAGCAGCAGATGGCACAGGTCGCGCTCATCCCCGTCGAAGACCTGCGCGAGAAGCGCGTCTTCGCTCAGGCCCGCGTCGATCCCCGCCCAGTCGCAGATCGCCGCCCAGTCCCATGGCGGCTCGAAGGCCTCGGCGCGGCCCGCCACCTCGCGGGCGAGACGGCGCATCCCGTCCTCCTCGCCCAGCCATGGGGTCAGGCCGGTCAGGGCCGGAGCATCGCCCTCGGCCATCTCGTCCATCAGGTC
>JAOARA010000199.1 GCA_025211115.1 Roseicyclus sp.
TATGACATCCGCCCCGCCCTTGGCCGCGGTCAGCGCCGCCATCAGCCCGGCCGGGCCGCCGCCGATCACCAGCACGTCGCAAACGGCGAAGGCCTTCTCGTGCCGCTCGGGGCTGGCGTCTCGCGTGATCCGGCCAAGGCCCGCGGCGCGGCGGATCACCGGCTCGTAGACCCTTTCCCAGAAGGCGCGCGGCCACATGAAGGTCTTGTAGTAGAACCCCGCGCCGAGGAAGGGCCAGAGCGCGTCGTTGATCGACAACAGGTCGCGGTCGAGCGGCCCGATGCGGTTCTGGCTCTGCACGGTCAGCCCGCTGTAGATCTCCTGCACCGTGGCCCGCGTGTTGGGCGTCATCGCGGCGCCCTGGCCGACCTCCAGCAGCGCGTTGGGCTCTTCCGATCCGGCGGTCAGCACACCGCGCGGGCGGTGATACTTGAACGACCGGCCCATCAGCCGCACGCCCTTGCCCAGCAGCGCCGAGGCGACCGTGTCGCCCTTGTAGCCGGTGACCGAGCGGCCATCGAACTTGAAGGTGACCGGCTGGTCCCGGTCGATCAGCCCGCGCCCGTCAACCCGCATCGCGCATCTCCCGTGCAAGCCGGGCACCGGTGACCGCGTGGCTCACCGTGTTGCGCTCGACGACCAGCCACGCGCCGCAGCCCGCGCCGTGAAACCATAGCTCGCGCGTGTCGCCCGCGGGGTTCTCGCGCAGGTGGAGGTAGTCGTTCCACGCCTCGGCCGGGGCGTCCTCGGCGGGGCGGTCGAGGTAGCTCGCGTGACCCTTGGGCGTGAACTCCCGGCTGTCGCGCGCGCCGCAGAGGGGGCAGGGGATGAGCATGTCTTGCGGGCCTTCAGTGCAGGTTGTGCTGGCTGCCGGTGCCTTCCTCGTCCATCAAGCCGCGCCCGGTGGCGAAACGGTCGAGACGATAGCGGGCGGCGGCCTCGTGCGGGCGGTCGGTGGCGATCAGGTGGGCAAAGGTATGGCCCGAGCCGGGCACGGCCTTGAACCCGCCGTAACACCAGCCGCAATTCAGGTAGAGCCCCTCGACATGGGTCTTGTCGATGATCGGCGAGCCATCGGGCGACATGTCCATGATCCCGCCCCAGCTGCGCAGCATCCGCGCCTTGCCGATCATCGGCATCAGCGTCATCCCCGCCTCGACGACGTGCTCGGCCATCGGCAGGTTGCCGCGCGCGGCATAGGACGGGTAGAAATCCAGGTCGCCCCCGAAGACAAGGCCGCCCTTGTCGGACTGGCTGATGTAGAAATGCCCCATCCCGTAGGTCACGACGTGGTCGATGCAGGGCTTCAGCCCCTCGGTGACGAAGGCCTGCAACACGTGGCTCTCGATCGGCAGGCGCATGCCCGCCATCGCGGCGACCTGCGACGACCGCCCGGCCACCACGATCGCCACCTTCCTGGCGCGGATCGCGCCGCGGCTGGTCTGCACGCCCTTCACGACACCGCCCTCGATGTCGATCCCCGTCACCTCGCAATTCTGGATCAGGTCGACGCCCCGCTGGTCGGCGGCCCGCGCATAGCCCCAGGCAACCGCATCATGCCGCGCCGTGCCGCCGCGCTTGTGATAGAGCCCCCCGTAGATCGGAAAGCGCGTCTGCTCGTAGTCCAGGTAGGGCAACAGCTTGCGGCACCCCTCCCGGTCCAGCAGGATCGCGTCGTCGCCCTGGTTGATCATCGCGTTGCCGCGCCGGGCATAGGCGTCGCGCTGGCCGTCGGAGTGGAACAGGTTGATGATGCCGCGCTGCGAATGCATCACGTTGTAGTTCAGCGCCTGCTCCATCCCCTCCCAGAGCTTCAGGGAATGCGAGTAGAACTCGGAATTGCCCGGCAGCCCGTAATTCGCGCGCACGATGGTGGTGTTGCGCCCGATGTTGCCGCCGCCCAGATACCCCTTTTCCAGCACGGCGATATTGGTCAGCCCGTGCTCGCTGGCGAGGTAGAAGGCGGTGGCAAGCCCATGGCCCCCGCCGCCGATGATGACGATGTCATAGGCATCCTTCGGGGCCGGGTCGCGCCAGGCGGGGCGCCAGCCGCGATTGCCCATGATCCCTTGTGCCAGCACCTGCCAGCCTGAATAGCGCATGTTGGTCCCTGTCGGCCGCTTGGGGCGATGTTTCCCGGCACTATTGAACGGCTCCGCGGCGAAGGAAAGCCCCCGCACGACATCACCTGTCCCGTCACCGACCGATCAGCTGGCCGGAGCGACGGGGTCCGGGTCCACCGGGTCCACCGGGTCGAACGGCACCTGCCCCGCAAAGCGCGGGCGGGTGAAGGTGGCGTTCTCGAATGTCGTCAGGTTCATCCCGATTTCGAAGGCGGGCGTGTAGGGGATGAAGGTCTCGACCAGCAGGATCGTCTCGGCATCCGCCATGGTCGGCAGCAGGCCCTCGTAGTCGATCAGGTTCGCCGTGAACAGGCGCGCTTCGCCATTGGTCGCGTGGGACCAGTCGACCCGGAACGTGTCGCTGTCCGCGTCATAGCTGATCTGCGTCGCCCTCAGCCGCGCGTTGCCGTCATTGCGGACCATGTGTTCGAAGATGTCCGTGTAGCCCTCGATGTCCCGCGGATAGATCGTCGCGGATTGCCGCGACAGGACGTCGGCGATGGCATAGGTCGCCTTGATCGAGGTGTTGTAGGTGCGGAAGGCATCGAACACCACGAAGCTGCCGATGAAGGCCCAGGCGAGGACCGGGGTGATGATCACCGCCTCGAGGGCGACCGCGGCGGTCTCGTCCTGCCGGAAACGGCGCAGGTATCGCATCGGCATCGTCATCTCCTGTCACTGCGGTTCGTTCACGAAGACCGACGAGGCCACCATGTGCAGCCCGCCCGTGTCGTCGCGCACGAGGTTCAGCCCGAACCCCGAGAACGGAAGGATGCGGTCGATGACCGCGCAGGTGCGGATGAGCAGCAGGTCGTTCGAAACGCCCTGCACGAAGGCGTTGGCCGGCTGCACGTCGACATCCTCGCGGTTCACGCAGACCACGTCGGCGTCCGGCAGGGTGTAGGCCTGTTGGTCGATGACGGTCAGCTCGACCACCAGCACGCTTTCGCAATCCGGGATCGCGGGGGTGTTGTCGCAGATCGCCGCCTGGATATCGTTGGCGGTCAACGGCCGCGGCGCGCCGGTCTCGGGGTCCGTGATCGTGCGCACCAGCCGCAGCAGCCGGACCGCCTCGTCCAGCGACCGCTCCAGCAGAACCTGCCGCGACAGGATCATTCCCGTCTCGAAGGACGCGATGAACAGCGTCAGCACGACGGGCAACATGATGACGAATTCCATCGTCGCGGTGGCCCGCTCCTCGACCGCGAAACGGCGGACCAGGGCCATCGCGCGCGTCATCGCGGCCGGTGTGCGCGCGGCCGCCATCACTGCACCAGGCGCAACTGGTTGATCGTGCGCGCGATCGACGAGAAGGTGTCCGAGATGTTCAGCGCTTCGATGTCGTAGTAATGCGCATCCGACGACGCGCAGTATTGCATCACCTGCCGACCCTCCAGCGGGGCATCGAAGGCGATGGTGAAGACCACGATGTCGCGCGCATGCGCCACGTCGCAGATCCTGCGCAGGCGGCGGTCCCCCTCTTCGCCCGAGGCATGGATATCGATGATGTCGAAGAACTCGTATTCGTTCGCCATGGCCTCGATGGCCGGCCGGCGCCACCAGTTCTGCAGCGACAGAAAGCCCTCGTGCCTCTGCCACGCGTCCGGGTGAAACAGCGTCTCGCGCATGACTTCGACCGGGATGTGGTTCCACAGATCCGCATAGTCGAGACGCACGGCGTTGTCGTTGTCGCCACCGTCCGGCTCGCTGCGCCAGCGGTCGTGGTCCTCGTGCCAATACTGGTCCCACTCGGCGTAATAGACCGAGAAGTCGCCATCGTCGGGATCGCGCCAGAAGGGGCTGGGGCCGTCGCGGTATCGCTCGACAAGATCCAACTGTTCCCTGTTGCTGCCGTCGGTCATCAACACGACGATCTTCAGCGTGGTCTCGTCCTCGTAGGCTGCGGGGCGGCCCAGGAAATCGTCATCGACCAGCCCGGCCGCGTTCAGCCCGCCCAGGGCCGGGCGCGCCATGGGGTCGAGCAGGGCCACGCCCCAACGCATGCCGACGTCGATCGCCGTCGACCCCCACGCGGTCAGGGCGTCGATCGTCCCGTGAAGCTCGGTCTCGTTGGCGGACCACGGCAGGATCGCACCCGCGTCATCGGTCGGGCAGTATGGGCTCGGGACGGGGTCCATCGCATCGATCTCGAGGATGTCGAAATGCCCCATCCGCTGGATCGGCACGGTCGGATCGATGCCGGAGACCGTGAAATCCTCCCAGTCGAAGCGCGAACAGCGCGAATAGTCGTGTTCGTCGGTCAGCGCGAAGACCGAGGCCAACCGCGAGCCCATGTTCACATGGTCGGTGTAGGGAACGACCGAGATCGACACGCGCTGGTTGCCGCCGGGGGTGTCGTTGGCATCCAGAAGCGTCGTCACGAATTCGCGCGCCGCGGGCCGCAACGCGTCGATGCGATGGGTCGGCGAGACGTCCATCGACCCCGAGATGTCCAGCACCAGCGACACCTCGATGTTGCGGATGCGCTCTTCGGCGGCGCCGGCCGCGGTCGAGTTCATCACCCGTTGGCCGAAGATCGACATGAAGAGCGTGCGCATCTCCATCTCGGCCTGCGCCTCGACCCGGCGAAAGTTCACCCCCTCCTCCTCCTGCACGGTGAGGCGGTAATCGGTGAAGCCGGCGGTTTCGAAATAGCTTCGGACCACCGTCTCCGGCTCCAGGGTCTGCGACAGCGCCGCCGCCGCCAGCACGGCGCGGTCCAGCGTGTATTGCAACTGCGCGCGCTGCGTCTCGAATCGCATGATGTCGACCGAGATGCCGCCGGCACTGACCATCAGCACGAAGATCATCGCCGCGAAGACCGTGACCGTCCCGTCCTCGCGCTGCAGGAAACGCCGCGCGACCCTGCCCCGGCCCTTGTTCTTGGCCATGCCCTTGCCCGGCCCCGTTCGGCCGCGGGCCCGGTCGGTGGCGGCCCCCTCGCGCATGGGCTCAACTCCGGTCATCGTTACTCCAACTCGATGCGGCACCGCCGCGCCGCCTTCCCGCTGCTCCCATGCCCGCAAGGCAGAATTGAGGCGCAGGCGTGCAGCAATCTTGGTGTCAACCGGACGTTAAACAGACCTGCGACAAGGTCGTTGAAAGGAAGTGTGATGCACCCTCGGGTTGCATCCCGTGGGGCAGGCATGCCCTGTTGACGCATGACATGCCGGAGCGCGACCATGGCCGGCAACAGGGAGAGGAGCCCGAAATGACTGCCGTAACCGGTGAGCCGAGTTTTCGCCAATCCGTCGATCTGATGTTCAACAGGGCCGCGGCCCTGATGAGCCTGCCGCCGGGTCTCGAGGAAAAGATCCGCGTCTGCAACGCGACCTACACCGTCCGCTTCGGGGTCCGGCTGAGGGGGGAGATCCACACCTTCACCGGCTACCGTTCGGTCCATTCCGAACACACCGAACCGGTCAAGGGCGGCATCCGCTACGCCCCCTCGGTCAACCAGGACGAGGTCGAGGCGCTGGCCGCCCTGATGACCTACAAATGCGCCCTCGTCGAAGCGCCCTTCGGCGGCTCCAAGGGCGGGCTCTGCATCGACCCCCGCCAATGGACCGAGGAAGAGCTGGAAAAGATCACCCGCCGTTTCGCCTACGAGCTGATCAAGCGCGACCTCATCCACCCCGCCCAGAACGTGCCCGCCCCCGACATGGGCACCACCGAGCGCGAGATGGCGGTCATCGCCGACCAGTATGCGCGCATGAACACCGCCGACATCAACGCGCGGGCCTGCGTCACCGGCAAGCCGATCCATGCCGGCGGCATCCAGGGCCGGGTCGAGGCGACGGGCCGCGGCGTGCAATACGCCCTGCAGGAGTTCTTCCGCCACCCCGAGGACGTGGCGCGGGCAAAGCTCTCCGGCACGCTCGACGGCAAGCGCGTGGTGGTGCAGGGCCTCGGCAACGTGGGCTATCACGCGGCCCTCTTCCTCTCGACCGAGGATGGCTGCAAGATCACCCATGTGATCGAGCGCGACGGCGCGATCGAGAACCCCGACGGGCTGGACATCGCGGCGCTGCGCGACTGGATCGTGCAGCACGGCGGGGTCAAGGATTGCCCGCTCGGCACCTACCACGCCGACGGCGCCCGCGTGCTCGAGGCCGAGTGCGACATCCTCATCCCCGCCGCGCTCGAGGGCGTGATCAACATGCACAACGCCGCGGCCATCAAGGCCCCGCTGATCATCGAGGCCGCGAACGGCCCGGTGACCGCGGGCGCCGACGACATCCTGCGCCACAAGGGCACCGTGATCATCCCCGACCTCTACGCCAACGCGGGCGGCGTCACGGTGTCCTATTTCGAATGGGTCAAGAACCTGTCCCACATCCGCTTCGGCCGGATGCAGCGCCGCCAGGAAGAGGCGCGTCACCAGCTGATCGTGGATGAACTGGAACGGATCAGCCGCGACAGCTCGATCAACTGGACGCTCTCGCCGGGCTTCAAGCAGAAATACCTGCGCGGCGCGGGCGAGCTGGAACTGGTGCGCTCGGGCCTCGACGACACGATGCGCGCCGCCTACCAGTCCATGCGCGAGGTCTGGTGGGGCCGCGAGGACGTGACCGACCTGCGCACCGCGGGCTTCCTCGTCAGCATCGACCGCGTGGCCCGCGCCTACACCGCCAAGGGCATCTAGCTCCGGCGCCTCTCAAGGGGGGCAACACCCGGTCCGGGGGCGGGCGTCACCCGCTCGACCCCGGCAGGGTCTCCCCGTCGATGCCCCCTCTCATCAAGGGGCCCGCCCTGCGGTCCGCGGTCAAGAGCGGATGACCGGCCGCGTGACCGACACCGTGGACCACCACCCGCGCCATTCCGATCCGCGTGCCGGCTGGTTTCGCCGCCGCGCCACCGCAGCGCGAGGGCGCGACGGGTGCGCCCCGTCAAGATCACGCGCCGCCCTCGACAGCCAGTCCCCGGTCCGCAAGGTAGGGGGGGCGAGGGCCTCGTGCCTAGCTGCACATCGCCTCGGCGGTTTCGCCGAAACTTCGCCAGGCCCGCCACAGGTCCTCGTCGCCGCGCCGGTTCGACTGCCGCACATCCTGTGCGCGCTGCGGATCGGCAAAGAACCGCGCGCCCGCGCGCATCTGGCTGCGCGACAATGTCCGCTCGGCCGCCGAGCCGATGCAGGAACACAAGGACCGGGTCGCGGCCGGCCGGTCGGAAGAATTGCAGGCGCGCTCGATCGGGTTGGCCGCGGCGGGAAAGGGCACGCTCAGGCTTGCCACGGCAAGCGCGAGAACGGGCAGAAATCGGGTAGCTGTCATGGAACCA
>JAOARA010000200.1 GCA_025211115.1 Roseicyclus sp.
CCTGCGGTCTGCGCCACGACCGCGGTGGCACCGCTTGCGCGGTGCGGGTGCGAATTTTCGTACGAAAATTCGGGGGGCTCTGCCCGTCGCCATTGTCGCACGGGATCGGCTGCAACCGTCCCAATCAAGTGTGCAGGACACATCAATGCGGGCGGGGCTCAGGCCTGGGGACGATGTCTTCGCATCAGGATATTTACGAGCTCCCGCCCGCAATCATCCTGACACATCGCCAACGGACTGGATATTCTTGAAACGGAGAAGCAGGGTATCTGTGCCGCGCTGCCCGACAGGCGGCTTTGCCGCCGAAAGGGGAGGCTCCCGAAACCGCCACGGGCGCATCCGGTCGAGGTGAAGCAGGCCGCGTGACACGGGCACCCAGCGCGCGGAGGAGTGGCCCCTGCGGGGCCCGACGACGCGCGCCGCCGGGTCGGAGCCGAAGGCTTCGATCCGCCCACGCCGGGGGACGCGCCGGGTTACTCGGCCGCCAGGCCTTCGGTGAACTGCAGCCGCGCGAGGCGCGCGTAAAGCCCGCCCTGCGCGACGAGGCTGTCGTGGGTGCCCTCGGCGACGATGCGGCCCGCCTCGAAGACGAGGATGCGGTCGGCCTGTTTCACGGTCGCCAGGCGGTGCGCGACGATCAGCGTGGTGCGCCCCTCCGACAGGCGGGCGACGGCCTCCTGCACGGCGCGTTCGCTTTCCGCGTCCAGCGCGCTGGTCGCCTCGTCGAGCAGCAGGATCGGCGCGTCGCGCAGGATGGCGCGCGCGATGGCGATGCGCTGCTTCTGCCCGCCCGACAGCATCAGGCCGCGTTCGCCCACATAGGTGTCGTAGCCCTGCGGCAGCGTGCTGAGGAAGTCATGCGCGGCGGCGGCGCGGGCGGCGGCCTCGACCTCGGCATCACTGGCGTCGGGGCGGCCGAAGCGGATGTTCTCGCGCGCGGTGGTGGCGAAGATCACCGGGTCCTGCGGCACCAGCGCCATCGCCCCGCGGAAAGTGGCGCGCGTCATCTCGCGCAGGTCGGTGCCGTCCAGCGTGATCCGCCCCGATGCCGGGTCGTAGAACCGCAGCAGCAGCTGGAAGATCGTGGTCTTGCCCGCCCCCGACGGGCCGACAAGCGCCACCGTCTCGCCGGGACGGATGGTCAGCGACACGCCGTCCAGCGCGCGGTCCTCGGGCCGTGTGGGGTAGCTGAAGCGCACATCCTCGAAGCCGATGGCCCCGCGCCCGCCCTCGGCCAGGGGGAGGCCCGCGACCGGATCTGCGACGCTGTCGGTGGTCTGCAACAGCTCGACCAGCCGCTCGGTCGCGCCGCTGGCGCGCTGCAGCTCGCCCCAGATCTCGGACAGCGCCCCGACCGAGCCCGCGACCATGATCGCGTAGATCAGGAACTGGATCAGCTCGCCGATGGTCATGGCATCGGCCCGCACGTCGCGCGCGCCGGTCCACAGGACGCCGACGATCCCGGTGAAGACCAGCGCGATCACGATCACGGTCATCACCGCGCGGGTGGCGATGCGCTTCTTGGCGCTGGAAAAGCTCTGTTCCGTGACGTGGTCGAACTGCGCCGCCGAGGGGCGCTCATGGGTGAAGGCCTGCACGGTCTGCACCGACAGGAGCGCCTCCGAGGCGTTGCCCGAGCTTTCCGCGATCCAGTCCTGGTTCTCGCGCGACAGCGCCCGCAGGCGGCGGCCCAGCACCACGATGGGCACGATGATCAGCGGCACGATCAGCAAAACCGCCCCCGTCAGCTTGGGCGAGGTGATCATCATCAGCCCAAGGCCGCCCAGCAGGATCAGGAGGTTGCGCAGCGCGATCGAGACGGAGGAGGAGATCACCGACAACAGCAGCGTGGTATCGGTGGTGATCCGGCTCAGGACCTCGCCGGTCATGATCTTCTCGTAGAAGGCCGGGCTCATGCCGATCATGCGGTCGAAGACCGATTTGCGGATATCGGCCACCACCCGCTCGCCCAGCCGGGTCACGAGGTAATAGCGCAGCCCCGTCCCCAGCGCGAGCAGGAAGGCGATCAGGAGCGCGGCGAGGAAATACTGGTCCAGCAGCTCGGCGCTTTCGGTCTCGAACCCGTCCACGACGCGGCGCACGGCCAGCGGCAGGGTCAGCGAGACGATGGCCGTCAGCACCAGCGCGCCGACGGCGGCGGCCACCATCGCGCGGTAGGGCGCAAGGAAGGGCCCCAGCGCGCGCAGGCTGCCGATGCGTTTCGACCTCGCACGGTCTTCGGTGGCGCTGCCGGGGGCGGCGGGCTTGGTCGGGGTCACGTTCGCGTCTGTCATGCGGCCTGTCGCACTCCTGTTCACACTGCGCCTACATTCCGGGCGCTTGTCCCGCAAGGGGACGGGGTGCCGCGCCGAGGGTTGCCCCGTCCCGCCCCGTGCCGCCCCGTGCCGTGCAGGCGGCGCGAGAGGGTGCGAAAGGGCGGGAAAACCTGCGCCCGGCCGATGAAAAACCCCGTGGCGACGGCTCGGAAACAGGTTAAGATATCCGTAACGGGCCCGTCGTGTGATCGGCGGGGCGTTTGGTGTGTTGACGAGTTTCGGAGCGGTTCCCGATGTGCCTGACCTGTGCGATGTTCAACCCGTTCGGCGGCGAGTGGCTGCATGTCGGCGAGCTTGACCGGACGATCGACGAAACCACCCTTCCGGGCGGTGACGCGGCCGACGCCGCCGCCGGCGCGACCACGCTGTTGGCCGGCGACACCTTCAACGGCTCGCTCGATGTTCCGTTCGACTGGGACTGGTTCTTCGTCGAATTCGAGGCGGGCCAGACCTACACCGTCACCATGACGCCGGGCACCCTCGACGATCCGCTGATCGGGATCGCGGATTCCGAGGGCATCATCCGCTTCACCATCGACCAGGGGTTCAGCGGCGACAGCGAGGTCTATGTCTTCGTCGCCGAGACCAGCGGCTCGGGCTACATCGTGGCCGACAGCTATTACAACACCCTCGATCCGGACGCGCCGGGCTATGAACCCGACACCGGGACCTACAGCCTCAGCATCACCTCGGTGCCGACGCCGCCACCGCCGCCGCCGGGCTCCTATGACCCGCTCGAGGCGCTGGCCTGGGGTTACAGCGCGCCGAGCAGCGTCAACGTCTATTTCGCGCCGGGCGGCGTGATCTTCGACGACATCTACCTCGGTGCGCAGGTGACGGGCGAGTGGGACAGCTTCGAGCTGCGGCAGGCCCTGCTGGCCTTCTCGCAGTTCGAGGCGGTGGCCGACGTCAGCTTCACGGTCGTCACGGATCCGACGCAGGCGGATTTCTTCATGGTCGAATCGACCGATCCCGACTCGGCGCTCGGCTACTGGGCCGTTGCCGGCGGGTCGCCGACCCTCGACGGGGTCACCTATGACGGGCTTGACGGCTGGGGGGTCTTCTTCAACGGAGAGGACGCCGACTGGACGCCCGAGGGCCTCGCGCAGGGCGGTTTCGGCTACATCACGCTGATCCACGAGATCGGGCATGGCATGGGCCTGGCCCATCCGCATGACACCGGCGGCACTTCGGTCGTTCTCAGCGGGGTGACGCAGGTCGGTCCCAACACCCACACGCTGGGCCATTACGCGTTGAACCAGGGCATCAACACCACGATGACCTACAACGATGGCTGGCAGACCGCGCCGCATGGGGTGACCCCCTCGAACACCTACGGCTTCCAGGGCACGCTGATGGCCTTCGACATCGCCGTGCTTCAGGCGACCTACGGCGCCAACATGACCCATGCCACGGGCGACGACGACTACGTCCTGCCGACGGACAACGCGCCCGGCACCTTCTACGCCGCGATCTGGGACGCGGGCGGGGCCGACCGGATCGTCCACACCGGTGCAGCGGCCGCGGTGATCGACCTGCGCGCGGCCTCGCTCGTTGCCGAAGAGAACGGCGGCGGCCATGTCTCCTACGTCGAGGGCATCCACGGCGGTTTCACCATCGCGGCGGGGGCGGTGATCGAGCATGCCACCGGCGGCAGCGGCGCGGACACGATCACCGGCAACGGCGAGGCGAACGAGATCCTCGGCATGGCCGGCGACGACGTGATCGAAGCCGGTGGCGGCCATGACACGATCTCGGGCGGGCAGGGTTTCGACTGGATCGAGGGCGGCGCGGGCAATGACTTGATCCGCGGCAACCTGAACGCCGACACGATCCACGGCGGCGACGGGTTCGACACGCTTTACGGCAATTTCGGCAATGACCTGATCCATGGCGGGGCCAATGCCGACCGGATTTTCGGCGGCGACCTGAACGACGAGCTGCATGGCGAGGCGGGCAGCGATTTCGTCGTGGGCCAGGTCGGCAACGTCACGATCTACGGCGGTGACGGCTTCGACACGCTGCGCGGCGGCGCGGGCGACGACCTGCTGCACGGGGGTGACCTGGCCGACGTGATGCAGGGCGGCCTCGACAACGACACGCTCTACGGCGAGGGCGGCAACGACCGGCTCGAGGGCAATGCCGGCAACGACCTGCTCGACGGCGGCGACGGTCTCGATGGGCTCTTCGGGGCGGCCGGGGCCGACACGCTGATCGGCGGGGCGGGCGATGACCGGCTCTTCGGCGGCCGCGACGGCGACCTGATCGACGGCGGCACCGGCAATGACACGATGTTCGGCGGCTTCGACAGCGACGTGTTCGTCTTCGGCCTGACCCTCGGCGCCGACGTGATCCGCGATTTCGACGCGGATGGCGAGCGGATCGACGTCTCGGCCTTCGCCTTCGGGCTTGCCGACCTGACCATCACCGCCGCCGGGGACGGCGCGGTGGTGACCGGCGTCGGCGCAGGGGTTCTCGTGACCAGCGACGAGGGCTCGATCCTTCTGGAAGGGGTCGTGCTGGGCGATATCGGCGCGGATGATTTCCTCTTCGCGGCCATCGCCTGACGCCACGGCCCGAGACCGGTGGCCCCGCTCCGGGTGCCACCGGCGCGCCGAACGGCAACCGGACGC
>JAOARA010000201.1 GCA_025211115.1 Roseicyclus sp.
AGTCATCTGTTTGTTGTGCTTCGGGTCTCCTAAGACACCGAAAGCCGTCCAAACAGTGAAGCTGACACTCCATCCTCGGGCCGAAACCCTAAGAGCGCGATATACAGACGTTGATCCATCGAACTGGACCAAACCGCCCGCATATCTCTTCAGATACCGGTCATGTCAAAGAGCGGAGACGAAAACAAACAAGTGACGCTCAATCCTTGAGCGCAACCCGCCTCATCCGTCTCGGTAGTATGTCCCGCCGTCCGCGTCCCGATCCGTGAACCGCAACCCCGTCTGGCGCCCCGTCAGCGCCTCAGCGCCGCCGGTGAAGGGGCTTCTACGGATACCTCACGACACCCGCAAGTGCTTTTTTGCAGTTTGGTGACATTTTTTGCGGATAGCCCCTAAAACGGTTTGTTTTCATGCATTTGCGCTGCGGCCCGCCCTTGCCAAAGGCCACTTTGATGCGGTCACCCGCGATGTCCCTGCTTCTGCACGCCTGCCCATCCGCGCCTGTCTTGTGGCTATGCAAAAACGCACCCCCAGATGTGGGGGAACAGGGCGGAGATCACCTCCGACTCACGGGGTGGGGCGACGTCCGGGCCGGCGTCCCCGCAGGGCGATCAGCCCGATGATCACACCAAGGTAGACCAGCGGCTCGACCTGAAAGCCCTTCGCCAGCCAGACGTAATGCACCGCCCCCAGCAGTGCCGCCGGGTAGACCAGCCGGTGCAGCTTGCGCCACGCGATGCCGCCCAGTTTGCGCACCGACCAGTTGTTCGATGTCACGGCCAGCGGGATCAGCATCACGAACCCCGCCATCCCGATGGTGACATAGGGCCGTTCCAGGATATCCGCCCAGATCGCCGAGAGGCGCTGCACGTCCAGCACCGCCCAGACAAGGAAGTGCGCCAGCACGAAGAAAAAGGCGAGCACCCCGATCGCCCGGCGGAACGGCATCAGGTTCAGCCCCGCCCAGTGCCTGAGCGGCGTGACCGCCAGCCCCGCCACGATCAGTTGCAACGCCAATTCGCCGTAGCGGTGTTCCAGCGCCTCGATCGGCTCGACGCCGAGGCCCCCGGTCGCGCCCAGCCAGAACAGCCAGCCGCCCCAGGCGGCGCCCGCTATGTAGAGGGCCCAAGGGGGCACCCTCCTGAGCCCCGCGTTCACGCGGCTCATCAGGGGCGGTTTCGCCGTGATGTCGGATGCGCCTGCCATGACCTCAGAAGAACTCCGCCAGGTCCATGCCCTCGTAGAGCGAGGCGACCTCGTCCTCGTAGCCGTTGAACATCAGCGTATCGATGCGCGGCGCGAACAGCCCGCCTCCGATCCGCCGCTCGGTGGCCTGCGACCAGCGCGGATGGTCCACGTTGGGGTTCACGTTGGAATAGAACCCGTATTCGCGCGGCTGCGCGGCGTTCCAGCTGGCATAGGGTTCCTCGTCGGTCAGCGTGATCCGCACGATCGACTTGATCGACTTGAAGCCGTATTTCCACGGCACCACCAGCCGGATCGGCGCGCCGTTCTGCTTCGGCATCGGCTCGCCGTAGAGGCCCGTCGCCATGATCGTCAGCGGATGCATCGCCTCGTCCAGCCGCAGCCCCTCGCGGTAGGGCCACTCCAGCACCGGCACCCGAACGCCCGGCATCTCCTCGGGCCGCATCAGCGTTTCGAAGGCGACATAGCGCGCGCCCTCCTGCACGCCGACCCGCGTCAGCAGATCGGCCAGCTCGAACCCGTTCCACGGGATCACCATCGACCAGGCCTCGACACAGCGGAAGCGATAGATGCGCTCCTCGATGGTCATGCCCGCGACGATCTCGTCGAAGGAATAGGTGCCGGGGTTGTCGACCATCCCGTCGATCACGATCGACCACGGCTCGGTCGTCATCATGTGCGCGTTGCGCGCCGGGTCGTTCTTGCCGGTGCCGAACTCGTAGAAGTTGTTGTAGGTCGTGATCTCTTCGAACGTGTTGGGTTCGAGGGCATCCTGCGCCCGCGCAGCCCTCCCGATCAGGCCGGCGCCCAGCATCGCCCCCGCGCCCGCCATGATCTGGCGGCGGTTGAGGTAGGTTTCCTTCGGGGTCACATCATCCCATGTCAGGTCGGAGGTGTAACGGCGGGCCATGCGTGTCTCCTTGATCGGTGG
The DNA here is from genome assembly GCA_025211115.1 of Roseicyclus sp. Taxonomy (GTDB): domain Bacteria; phylum Pseudomonadota; class Alphaproteobacteria; order Rhodobacterales; family Rhodobacteraceae; genus Roseicyclus. The sequence continues at coordinate 2,138 of JAOARA010000201.1, forward strand.
CGGTTCGAGCTTTGCCGAATATGGGGCGCGGCCCAACCCGTGACACGCGATCTCACGAAACTGTTCAAGGACCGCGAGCGATGCGCGACCGGCGCGGCACCGCCTTGAAACAATTCACACCCTTTCGGTCACGGCCTCTCAAATGATCTCACGCGCATTTTACTGGAAGGCGGCGCGCGCCGCGGCTTAGGCGCAGAACCCGCTTCGTCAAGCCGCTCCGCGGAAAATCGCCTTGCTTGAAACGGTATGCGCCGCAGCCACATCGCCGCTCGACGAGGGCACCCGCTCTCGCGCCAAACCATACTGAGGAGATCGCAAAATGCGTAAGATGATCCTTGCTCTCGCTGCCACCACCGCCCTGTCGGCACC
>JAOARA010000020.1 GCA_025211115.1 Roseicyclus sp.
GGGCAGGACATTCCGCGCAAGAAGGGGCCCGGCGTCACGCGCTCGGATTTCCTTGTCGTCAACAAGGTCGATCTCGCGCCGCATGTCGGCGTCGACGCGGCCCAGCTCGCGGCCGATGCCACCGCCGCGCGGCAGGGGCGGCCCTTCGTCATGGCGAGCCTGCGCAGCGGGCGCGGGGTGGAGGAGGTGGTGGCCTTCATCCGGCAGGCCGGAGGGTTGTGAGGCGCGTCGCCGTCACGCGGGATCGGGCGAAAGCCGGGCGGCCAGCTCGACAAAGCGCGCCTCGCCGGTGACGTCGGCGGCATACTCGGCGACCAGCCGGGCGCGGGCGGCTTTGCCCTGGTCCTGCGCGATCCGCGCGAGACGCCAGAGATAGGCGGCATCGGCCCGGCGCACCGGGCGGATTATCCGCGCCAGCCCGGCGCGGGTCAGCCGGCCTTGCGCCAGCGCGCGCAGGATCGGCACCAGTAGCCCGCCCGCCGCGATCAGCCGGTGCGGCGCCGGGCCGGTGAAGCGCAACGGCGCAAGCGTCACGCCCGGCCCGCGGAACTGGGCGGCATGGGCGCCCGAGACCGGATCGGTCGGGTCGTGCAGGATCACCGCCGCGCGGGCAGAGGCAAGCAGCGAAGGCGCATCGCCGTAGCGACCGAAGGGCAGCCTGCGAGCGGCCGGAAAGCGGCGGTCGAAGCCCGCGCGCGCGGGATCGAGCGTCGCCACCGGCGCGCTGGCCAAGACCGCCGAGCCGGGGGCCGCCGCGGAAAAGGCGCAGGCCGCGTGGCCGTTGGCGGGGCCGAAGCCGAGAAAGATCACGGTCTCGAAACTGTCGAAGAACCCGTCTTCCGCGAGCCGGTCGAAGAGGGCGGCCAGATCGGCCGAGCGAAACCAGGGGTCGCCCAGCGACAGGATCGACAGCAGCGACCACTCGTGTTTGCGCACCGCCTCGAAGCCCGGCGGCAGACCGTCCTGTTCCTCGGCGAAGACGCGCGCGGCGCGGTCGAAGCTGACGACGAGCGTGTCACCCTCCTGCACGAAGAGGGCGAGATGATCGGTGCCGATCCGGGTGCAGAACCCGTGGCCGCGGCCGATCTCGTCGAGCCGGGCGAGCCACGCGGCCTCGCCCAGGCCGGAGGCGCCCCTGCGCTGCATCTTCGCCGCATCCGCGGTATGGGCTGTCATCTGGTCCGCCTTCGGGTCTGGGCCGGTATCGAGAGTGCCGGAGATGCCCGCACATTGTGGCAAAGCTGCGCAAACGGGCGGGCGTTTCAAGGGGGATTGGCGCAGGACATGGAAACGGTCTGGTGACGGACCGCCCGTCCGGGGATTGACGCGCCCCGCATCGGCGGGGTTCATGGGGGCCAGGAGACGGGAGGACGGCAGCATCATGGAAATCGGGTCGATCGACGCGGTGCAGACGGCACTGGGGGAACAGGGCTATGTCTGTGGGCGGGCGCTTGCGACGGTGGTCTTCCTGTCGCTGCAGCTGGGGCGGCCGCTTTTCCTCGAGGGGGAGGCGGGGACCGGCAAGACCGAGATCGCCAAGGCCATCGCCGCGGCGACGGGGCGTCGGCTGATCCGCCTGCAATGCTACGAGGGGCTCGATGCCGCGAGCGCCGTCTACGAATGGAACTTCGCCGCGCAGATGATCGCCATTCGCGCCGCCGAGGCCGAGGGCGCGGCCGACCGCGAGATCCTGCGCAACGAGTTGTTCTCGGGGGATTACCTGATCGAGCGGCCGCTGTTGCAGGCGATGCGCCCCGATGCGGCCGGTGCGCCGGTTCTGCTGATCGACGAGATCGACCGCACCGACGAGCCTTTCGAGGCCTTCCTGCTCGAGGCGCTGAGCGATTACCAGGTGACGATCCCCGAACTGGGCACCATCGCGTCCCCCGAGCCGCCCATCGTGATCCTGACCTCGAACCGCACCCGCGAGGTGCATGACGCGCTCAAGCGGCGCTGCCTGTATCACTGGGTGGATTACCCCGATCTCGAGCGTGAACTGGCGATCCTGAAAGCGCGGGTGCCCGAGGCCTCCGACGCCCTGAGCCGGGCGGTCGTGGCCTTCGTGCAGCGGCTGAGGACCGAGGACCTGTTCAAGCGCCCCGGCGTGGCCGAGACGATCGACTGGGCCAAGTGCCTGCTGGCGCTCGACGTGATCGAACTGTCGCCCGAGGTGATCGCCGACACGCTGGGGGCGATCCTGAAATACCAGGACGACATCCAGAAATTGCAGGGCTCCGAGGCGAAACGCCTGCTCGACGCCCTGGCGCAGGAGGCCCCGGCCTAGGCCGGACGCCCCGCCACACCGCATCCGGCCGCGCCGTGCCGGGACAAGGTTTCCTTTGACAGGAGCGCAGCGGCGGGCGTCTACTTGACCCGTTGGCGTGCAATCCAACCAAGGGGACACATCATGATCAAAGGTTTGAACTCCGTCATGGCCGCGCTGGGCGCGGCACTCTTCCTGTTGGGGGCGGGGGCAGGGGGCGCGCAGGCGCAGGCCTGCCCGTCGTGGAACAACCCCACGGTCTTCGGCTCTCACAGCCTGAACGCGGGCTTCATGCCCGATCCTTACGTCCGCAACCTGACGGCGGGGGGAACGGTCGACCTGGCGCGCTGCCTGAACGGCGCGTCCGGCTACGTTGTGACACGGCCGGATTTCCGCCTGTTCTACAACGGCTCCTCGCCCACGGGGCGGCTGGTCTTCGCGCTCGAGGCGCGGTCGAACGTGGACACGGTGCTGCTGGTGAACGCGCCTGACGGGTCGTGGCGTTTCAACGACGATTACCGCGGGTATAACTCGGCGATCATCTTCAACAACCCGATGTCCGGGCAATACGACGTCTGGACCGGGAGCTATTCGCGCTCGTCCAACAACCCGGCGCAGCTGATCATCACCGAGCTTCAGTATTGAGGCGTCACTACCGGATGGCTTGACGGCGGGCTTGACGGCGGACTTGACGGCGGCCGCGTGCCGCGGTCCTGTCGGGGCATGGCCGACCATGCCCCCCACCATGCCCCCCTCGCGCTGCCGGACGATCCGCAGCTGGTGACCAACATCACCCATTTCGCCCGCGCGCTGCGGGTGGCCGGGTTGCCTGCGGGGCCGGGACGGGTCGCCGATGCGATCCGGGCGGTCGAGGCCGCGGGTTTCACCGCGCGGGCCGATTTCTACCACGCGCTGATGGCCTGTTTCGTCTCGCGCCCCGAACACCGGGCGGTGTTCGACCAGCTGTTCCGGCTCTACTGGCGCGATCCGCGCTATCTCGAGCACATGATGTCGCTTCTGACACCGCAGGTCCGTGGCCTCGCCGAGGAGCGGCAGGCGCGCGCGGCCGAGAAGCGCGCGGCCGAGGCCTTGCTGCACGGCGTGGCGCGGGATGTTCCCGAGATGCCCGAGGGCGCGCCCCCCGGCACCGAGATCGAGATCGACGCGACGCTGACCATGAGCCGCGAGGAGCGTCTGAAGACGCTGGATTTCGAACAGATGTCCCTGGCCGAAATGGCCGAGGCAAAGCGCGTGATCGCGCGGCTGAGCCTTGCCGTGCCGCCGCTGAAAAGCCGCCGCAGCGTGCCGGACAGCCATGGCGCGCGGGCCGACTGGCGGCGCACGATGCGCCAGTCGATGAAGCGCGGCGGCGAGATCGCCGCGATCGCGCGCAAGGCCCCGCGCACACGCTGGCCCGCGCTGGTGGCGCTGTGCGACATTTCCGGCTCGATGTCGTCCTATTCCCGCGCGGTGCTGCATTTCCTGCATGCGGTGGCCAACGAGAAGGGTGCGGGCTGGGCAAGGGTGCATGCCTTCACCTTCGGCACGCGGCTGACCAACATCACCCGGCACCTCGCGCAGCGCGACGTGGATGCCGCGCTGAAGGCCGCGGGGGCCGAGGCGCAGGATTGGGAGGGGGGGACGCGGATCGGCGCCTGTCTCGAGGCGTTCAACCGCGACTGGTCGCGGCGGGTGCTGGGACAGGGCGCGGTGGTGCTCCTGATCACGGACGGGCTGGACCGTGACGAGCCCGCGCGGCTGGCCGCCGCGATGGAGCGGCTGCACCTCTCGGCGCGGCGGGTGATCTGGGTGAACCCGCTTTTGCGCTGGGAGGGCTTCGCGCCGAAGGCGGCGGGCATCCGGGCGATGCTGCCCCATGTGGACACGTTCCGCGCGGGCCACAACATCGCCGCGCTGGAGGGGCTGGCCGCGGCGCTGTCGCAGCCGGGCGACGCGGGCGAGAAGGCGCGGCTGATGCGGATGATGGCGGAGGGGTGATCCGGGGGCGGCCGTAGCGTGGCGTGGCGTGTCGTGTTTTGGCGCGCGCGCCGCGCGCGGGCCGCGGGTGCGAATTTTCGTACGAAAATTCGGGGGGGCTTTGCCCCCCGTCCCTTCGGGACTCCCCCTAGGATATTTGGGAAACGGAGAAGTATGGAAACTGCGGACAGGCGCGGGATAGACTGCGCGGCGGGAGGAACGGGCATGACGGACAACCTGGAACGGATGCCGGAGCTGGCGCTGGACTGGCAC
>JAOARA010000202.1 GCA_025211115.1 Roseicyclus sp.
CCTCAGCTTCTTTCCAGACGATGCACTTGGCGGGAACACCGAAATGGTAGTCTTCCCCTCGAACAAGGCGATCTGTGAGCGCCTGAATGGTATGCCCTGCTCCACGATGCGTCGTCACCTCGCGCGTCTTGGCGAGGCTGGTTTGCTCCAGCGGCGTGATAGCCCCAATGGAAAGCGCTACGTCCGCAAGCACGGCGAAGAGCGCGTCGCCTTTGGCTTCGATCTTTCCCCGCTCTACTGCCAGTCCGGGGAAATAGCACGGGCTGCAGAGGCCGTACGTGAGGATGAGGAGCGCGTCAGGCGTCTGAGAGAGGTCGTAAGCCTTATGCGGCGCGATCTCGCAGCCCTCGCGGAGTTCGGAGACGAGATGCAGCCAGGCCTTGGCATCTGGGATCAGCTTCGTGACACTGCCGCTCTCACAGCGCGCGCGCTTCGCCGCAAGCTTTCAATTGAGGACCTCGCGGCCTATCGAGCCGATCTTGAAGCTCTCCTCGACCAGGCACGGAACATCATTGATGGTCCTAAAACAGAAGAAATGAACACCAATGATGCCCAATCTGAGCGTCACCATCATAATTCAAATAAAGAATCTATAGATCTTGAACCTGCTTTAGAAAAAAGCGGGGCGGCGGCCGACGTGCCAGATGTGAATACGGATGAGCCTGTTGCTGACGTCGATGAACGGGACACAAGACTCCTGCCAAAGATCCCGCTGCACCTAGTGATCGCGGCATGTCCCTCGCTCAATACCTTCTACCAGGGCGAAATCCGGCATTGGCATCAGCTTTTTGACGCGGCATGCCATGTGCGGCCAGCTATGGGGATCAGTGCGTCTGCATGGGAAGAAGCTCAGCGGTTCATGGGCCCGGAGCAGGCGTCGATCGTCGTTGCTGCCATGCTGGAGCGCTTTGAAGACATCAGATCGCCTGGTGGATACTTGCGAGCTCTAACTGCCAAAGCTGCGGCCGGTGAGTTTTCCTGTGGGCCGATGGTCATGGCATTGATTGGGCGACGATCTGCAGCTTAACAGCTGTTAAGGTTGAGAGACTGCGTACTGTTCCGCCACCTCGGGACTGACGACTTAACAGCTGTTAAGGTCCTGCCTCGGGAGCGTCAGAATATGAGAGAGAAAGGGTTGTTGGTTTGAGGGATGACGGGATGTGAGATCGGAAGAGTGGCTTCCGGCGCCCGTCGTGGAGAAGATCTGATGGCGAAATCTGCCCAGAAAGTCACCCTGTCCCCGTCCCGGGACATTCCCTTCGACAAGCTCGTGCTGAGCCAGTCCAACGTCCGGCGCATCAAGGCCGGCATCTCGGTCGAGGAACTTGCCGAAGACATCGCTCGCCGCGGGTTGCTGCAAAGCCTGAGCGTCCGGCCCGTTCTGGCTGATGATGGGTCCGAGACCGGTAAGTTCGAAATCCCCGCGGGTGGCCGGCGCTTCCAAGCCCTGTCTCTCCTGGTGAAGCAGAAACGTCTGGCCAAGACGACGCCCATTCCCTGCATCGTGCGGGATGCCAATTCCACGATTCTTGCCGAAGACGACTCTCTGGCTGAGAACATGCAGCGCGCCGCCCTGCATCCGCTCGATCAGTTCCGCGCCTTCGTGGCGCTGCGCGAGAAGGGTCAGGGCGATGAAGAGATCGCAGCTGCCTTCTTCGTCACCCCACAGGTGGTCAAGCAGCGCCTGAAGCTCGCCGCCGTGGCCCCTGACCTACTCGAGATCTATGCCGAGGACGAGATGACGCTGGAGCAGCTGATGGCCTTCACGGTCAATCCGGATCATGAGCGCCAAATCCAGGTCTGGGATGCTATCAAGTCGTCCTGGAACAAGGAGCCTTATCAGATCCGGCGCATGCTGACCGAAACCTCGGTGCGGGCATCCGACCGTCGTGCCGCCTTTGTCGGCGTCGAGGCTTATGAGGATGCTGGCGGTACCATGTTGCATGACCTCTTCCAGGGCGATGACGGCGGCTGGCTGGAAGATCCGGCCCTGCTTGATCGTCTGGTCAGCGAGAAGCTTCAGGCTGAAGCCGAAGCCATCGCGACCGAAGGTTGGAAATGGATCGAGGTCTCGCTCGATCTGCCCTATGGCTACAGCCACGGCTTGCGCCGGCTCAATGGCGACCCGGCGCCGATGACGGATGACGAAGGCGCGGCGCATGCCAAGCTGCTTGCCGAGTACCGAGCGATCGAAGAAGAGGAATACGAGGGTCAGGATGAGTTCCCCGAAGAGATCGACGCGCGTCTTGGCGCGTTGGAAGTCGCGATGGAGAAGCTCGAGGCTCGGCCGCTGATCTTCGACGTGGAGGAGATCGCGCGGGCAGGGGCTTTCGTGACGCTTGACCGCTATGGCGAGCTTGCCGTTTATCGGGGCTTCGTACGGCCCGAGGATGAGCCACGGGCAGATGTCCACAGCGGTGAACAGGCGGCAGACGGGCAGGGCGCTGAGCTTTCAGCTACGAGCAGCGCGGATGGTGTCGGCCACGGCACGGTGATCACCTCTGCCGGTCAGGCGCTCGGCGCGAACGTGCCCGAAGACGAGGATGATGGTGCGTTGAAGCCCTTGCCCGAGCGACTGCTCATGGAGCTGACGGCGCACCGGACATTGGCACTGCGCGAAGCCGTCGGTCGTTCTCCTGACGTCGCCCTGACGCTGCTGCTCCTGAAGCTCGTGGGTGACACCTTCCGGACGTCCAGTTCGGTCGGCCGCTGTCTCGAGGCTTCGGTGCGTCACGTCTATATGTCGGCGCAGGCGAGCGATCTGAAGGACAGCGTGGTGGCCAAGCTGGTTGACGATCGTCATGCGGAGTGGGAGGCCGACTTGCCGATCGGCGACGATGCCGAACTCTGGGATTACCTAGCGTCCCTCGATCAGGCGAGCCGGCTGGCCCTGCTCGCGCATTGCCTCAGCTTCGGGATCAACGCGCTCCATGAGAAGGTGAACCCTTACGGTGCCGGTATCTCCGCCAGCGGTTTGACCAGGCGGATGACCCAGTCGGACTTGGTCGCACAGGCGGTCGAACTCGACATGGTCGAGGCGGGTTGGCAGCCGACGGCCGATACCTACCTGAACCGCGCGCCCAAGGCACGGATACTCGAGGCCGTGCGCGAGGCGAAAGGGGAGGGGACGGCGCAACTCCTCGATCACCTGAAGAAGGGCGAGATGGCGACCGAAGCCGAGCGTCTGC
>JAOARA010000203.1 GCA_025211115.1 Roseicyclus sp.
CGCGCGACCGCGTCGAAGCCTATTTCGACCGCACCGCCACGAAAACGTGGGAGCGGTTGACATCGGATGCGCCCGTGTCCGGCATTCGCCAGACCGTGCGCGAGGGGCGGGACAGGATGAGGGCGATCATGCTGTCCCGCCGCGCACCGGACCTGACCGGCAAGCGCGTCCTCGACGCGGGGTGCGGGACGGGTGCCATGACCGAGGAACTCGCGCGCCGCGGCGCCGAGGTGGTGGCGATCGACATCTCGCCCTCGCTGGTCGAGATCGCGGCGAAACGCCTGCCGGAAGAGTTGGCGGCCAAGGTGACCTTCACCTCGGGCGACATGCTCTCGGCCGATCTGGGGTCTTTCGATCACGTCATGGCGATGGACTCGATGATCTATTACGAGGCCCCCGACCTTGGCCGCGCTTTGGCGCATCTCTGCCCGCGCGTCCGCGAGAGCGTCGTCTTCACCGTCGCGCCGCGCACCGCGGTCCTGATGGCGTTCTGGACGGTTGGAAAGCTCTTCCCGCGCTCGGACCGGTCGCCCACGATGATCCCCCATGCGCCCCGGCGGCTGGCCCGTGAAACGGCCCTGCACGGCGCAACAGGGTCGATCACTGAGGTCGAGCGCGTCAGCCGCGGCTTCTACATTTCGACCTGCCTGGAGTACCGGGCATGAAGAACCTGCTGAAGCGCATCTCGGTCGCCTACCTGCCCTTCGCCGATGCGGCGTCGGACGATCTGCCGTTGGGCCAGTTGCTGCGCCTGTCGCTGTTCCAGATCTCGGTCGGCATGGCGATGGTCATGCTGCTCGGCACGCTCAACCGCGTGATGATCGTCGAGTTGCAGGTTCCGGCCTTCCTCGTCGCCTCGATGGTGGCGCTGCCCGTGCTGATCGCGCCCTTCCGCGCGCTGCTGGGCTTCAAGTCGGACACCTACAAATCCGCGATCGGCTGGAAGCGCATCCCCTACCTGTGGTTCGGCACGCTCTGGCAGTTCGGCGGCCTTGCCATCATGCCCGCGGCCCTGCTGGTGCTGGGCGGCGATGTCACGCAGGTGCGCTACGACATCCCCTACGCGGGTGAGCTGCTGGCCGGCATCGCCTTCCTGATGACGGGCCTCGGGATGCACATGACCCAGACCGCGGGTCTGGCCCTGGCCGCCGACCGCGCGACGGACGAGACGCGGCCGCGGGTCGTGGCGCTGCTCTATGTCATGTTCCTGATTGGCATGGGCGGTTCGGCGCTGGTGATCGGCTGGCTCCTGCGCGAGTTCACCGCGATCGAGCTGATCCAGGTGATCCAGGGCACCGCCGTCGTCACCGTCGTCCTGAACGTCATCGCGCTGTGGAAACAGGAAACCGTGCGTCCGATGACCAAGGCCGCGCGCGAGGCCGAGGAAACCCCGAGCTTCCGCGACGCCTGGGCCGATTACCTGAGCGGCGGCGTGGCCGGGCGGCTGCTGGTCGTCGTGTTCCTCGGCACCATGGCCTTCAACATGCAGGACGTGCTGCTGGAACCCTATGGCGGCGAGATCCTCGGGCTTTCCGTGTCCGCAACCACGCTGCTCACGGCCAGCTGGGCCGCGGGCGCGCTGGTGGCCTTTGGCCTTGCCGCGCAATGGCTGGCGGGCGGGATCAATCCCTTCCGCATGGGCGCGCGCGGCATCCTTGCCGGGCTTGCCGCCTTCTCCGCCGTCATCTTCGCCCATCCGTGGGAGTCCACCCCGCTGTTCTTTGCCGGCGCGATGCTGATCGGTTTCGGCGGCGGCCTCTTCTCGGTCGCCACGCTGACCGCGGCGATGACCATGCCCGCGGGCAAGGCGGGCCGGGGCCTTGCGCTGGGCGCATGGGGTGCCGCGCAGGCGACTGCTGCGGGGCTTGCCACGCTGATCGGGGGGGGCCTGCGCGATGTCATCAATTCCGCCGCGACGCAGGGGCAGTTGGGCGTCGCGCTCAACGATCCCGCGACCGGTTACTCGGTGGTCTACCACCTCGAGATCCTGCTGCTTTTCGTAACACTGGTGGCCCTCGGGCCGCTTGTCCGCACTGCAACGACCAACAGGGAAGGGGGGGCCGGAAAGTTCGGGCTCGCCGACCTGCCCACCTGAAACCGCCGAACCCTGAAAGGACCACATCATGACAAACGCGTTCTTCGGCAATTTCGACCTCGCCAGCCTGAGCATCTGGCTGTTCTGGATCTTCTTCGCCCTGCTGATCTACTACCTGCAGACCGAGAACATGCGCGAAGGCTACCCGCTGGAAAACGAGGACGGCACCGCCGCCCCGAACCAGGGCCCCTTTCCGGTTCCCAACGCCAAGACCTTCAAGCTGATGCATGGCCGCGGCGAAGTGACCGTCCCCTCGCCCGAGAACGAGGAGGCGCACCGCCGCACCGACCTGGCGATGGAAAAGGTCGCCTTCGCGGCCGGCAACGGCTACCCCTATGACCCCACCGGCGACGGCATGGTCGACGGGATCGGGCCGGGCGCCTGGGTTCCGCGCCGCGACGTGCCGGAACTGGACGGCCACGGCCACGCCAAGATCGTGCCGATGGGCCAGACCGAGACCTTCCGCGTCTCGGCCGGGCGCGACCCGCGCGGCATGCCGGTGCAGGCGGGGGACGGCGCGGTGGTCGGCACGGTCAGCGACATGTGGGTCGACGCCCCCGAGCAACTGGTCCGTTACCTCGAGATCGAGCTTGATGCGGATCATGGCGGCGGCTCGCGCCTCGTGCCAATCCACTTCTGCCGGATCTGGGGCGGCAAGGTGAAGATCAACGCCATCTACGGCAAGCACTTCGCCAATGTGCCGGTGACCAAGTCGCCGACGCAGATCACGCTGCTCGAGGAAGAAAAGATCTCGGCCTATTACGGCGGCGGCATTCTCTATGCCTCGCAGGATCGGATCGACCCGCTGCTCTGACACGACGCGACAGCCCGGCGCGCCTCAGACACGCGCCGGGTCCACGACCCAAGGCAAGGAGAAACGACCGATGCCACATGATCACGACGATTTCGCCACCGAACCGGTGCGCGGCCTGCCCGAGGAGCTGCCCACGGGTGAAGAGATCCTGTGGCAGGGACAGCCCTCCTGGTGGCAACTCGCCAAGGAAGCGTTGAGCTTCTGGTGGGTGGCCGGGTATTTTGCCCTTCTCTTCGCGTGGCGCACCACCGCCGGTGCCGCGACCGAAAGCTGGGTGGAAAGCGCGACCGCCGCCTCCTTTTTCCTGGTGCTGGGCGGCATCGTCTGCGCGATCCTGCTTCTGGTCGCGCTGATGCAGGCCAAGGCGACGGTCTACACCATCACCAACAAGCGCGTCGCGCTGCGCATCGGTGCGGCGCTGACGATGACGCTGAACATTCCCTTTCGCAAAGTGGCGAATGCCGAGCTGGGCCTGCGCAAGAACGGCACCGGCACCATCGCGCTTGACCTGCTCGAGGATGACGGCGTGCGCCTGTCCTACATCCTGACCTGGCCGCATGTGCGCCCGTGGAAGATGAAGCACACCCAGCCCGCGCTGCGCTGCATCCCCGATGCGCAGAAGGTCGCCGCGATCCTGGCCGAGGCGGCGGAAACCGCCGTGTCCGTGCCCGTCATCGAAACCGTCCCGGCCGCCCGGCCGGTCGCAGCGGAGTAACGCGCCATGGCCTACACCCGCAGCTACACCAAACCGGAACAGAAGCTGGTCGAACGCGACAAGGAGATGGTGCCGACCATCCTTGTCCGCGCGATGTTCGTGCTCTGCGTCTGTGTCCTGATCATCGTGTCCTATGCCCGTCTCACCGACCGCCCGCTCGAGGCGATGCCGCCCTCCGAGGCGGAGGTGCCCGTGGTGCAGGAACGCGTGATCCGCATTTTCGGCGAGATGGACGGCTCGGCCCGTGTCCTCGCCGAGGACGGGACCGTGATCGCCACGCTCGGTCCCACCGAAGGCGGCTTTGTCGCCGGCATCTACCGCGTGCTGGAGCGGGAGAGGGGGGCCGTCGGCCTCCATGCATCGGAGCCCATCCGGCTTGTGCGCTTTTCAGACGGGCGCATCGGGCTTCGTGACGACGTGACCGATTTCCGGGCCGAACTGTTCGGCTTCGGGGCGGATAACGAGGCGGTGTTCGCCCGCCTGCTGGAGGAATGACCGATGGGATTGTTGACGAAAGAGTTCGAAACCGCGCCCTGCGTGGTCGAGGTGAGCCACTGCTTCGACTCGCTCCACGCGCATGTGAAGTTCCTGAACGGGGCCGTCATCAACCCCGGTGACGAAGTGCAGGTGCAAGGCCCGCCGGTGATGGCACCCTATGGCGAGGTCGTCCGCGAAGAGCGCATGGCGCGCATCGCGCGGGCCAGCAAGCTGGAACAGCTCTGGACCCGGATGACCGGGGACTTCGAATTCATGGAGCTGTGTGAATTCTCGTTCTCCGAAGACGTCACGCCCGAGGCCCTGCCCGGCGCGGCCTGCAAAGAAGGAGTAGCGGCATGAAAGACCTGACCCATTCCGCCGACGCCACCACCGTCGAAGAGGCGCTGGCCGCCTCCAACCACCAGGGCATCGTCGACAGCGAGGGCGCGACCGCGCTCGCCATGCAGAACACGCTGCTGACGCCGCGCTTCTACACCACCGATTTCGACGAGCTGGACGCGATCGACGTCTCCTCGGTCCGACAGGACTGGGACGTGCTGATCGCGCAGATGAAGGCCGACCCCAACAAGGGCCACTTCAAGAAGAACGAGGACTGGGACCATATCGACTGGGAGAACATGGAGCCCAAGCTGAAGGCCGAGTTCATCGACTTTCTCGTGTCCTCCTGCACCGCCGAGTTCTCGGGCTGCGTCCTCTACAAGGAAATGAAGCGCCGCGGGAACAACGAGGATATCGTCACGCTGTTCCAGCTGATGGCCCGTGACGAGGCGCGGCACGCCGGTTTCATCAACGACGCGCTGCGCGAAGCGGGGATCGCGGTGAACCTCGGGTTTCTCACGCAGAAGAAGAAATACACCTATTTCCGGCCCAAGTTCATCTACTACGCGACCTACCTGTCGGAAAAGATCGGCTACGCCCGTTACATCACCATCTATCGCCACCTCGAGAAGAACCCCGAGCTGCGGTTCCACCCGATCTTCAAGTGGTTCAAGGAATGGTGCAACGACGAGTTCAGCCATGGCGAGGCCTTCGCCCTGCTGATGAAGACCGACCCGAAGCTGACCCAGAGTTTCGCCAACAAGCTGTGGATCAAGTTCTTCCTGACGGCGGTCTATTCCACGATGTATGTGCGCGACCACCAGCGCCCGGCCTTCCATGCCGCGCTGGGCGTCGATCCCGACTGGTATGCGCATGAGGTCTTTACCAAGACCTCGGAGATCTCGAAGCAGGTCTTCCCGCTGACGCTGGATATCGACAACCCCCGCTGGGAACGCGGCCTGAAGAAGCTGCAAAAGGCAAACGCCGATCTCGCCGAGGCGAAGAAGACGGGCAACCTCTTCAAGCGCGTGGGCGCGATGGCGCGGGCCGCAACGGCCTTTGTCGGGCTCTACACGATCCCCGCCGTCAAGCATGACGTTCCCGCCTCCACCCGGCTGGAGCCCGCCTACTGATGCTGCACTCGCCCTGGATCGCGGCCCTCGTGGCCCTGTTCCTCTGGTGGTTCTCCACCGGGGCGATCCTGATGGCCGTCCGGCGCGCGGACCGCGAAGGGGCCAAGGCGCGGCTTTGGGCCGTGCTGTGGAACCTGCCGTTCCTCGTGCTGGGCGCCTTCGGCTTTGCCGATACGCTGGGCAACGGCACGGTCGCTGGCATCTATGTCGCCTTCCTGTCGGCGCTGGCGCTCTGGGGCTGGATCGAACTGGCGTTCCTGACCGGTGTCATCACCGGCCCGGTGCGCCAGCCGCTCAAGGACGGTGTCCCCGAGTGGGAGCGGTTCATCCGCGCCTGGGGCACGATCGCCTATCACGAGATGTTGCTGGCCTTCACGCTGCTGGCGATGATCGCGGCCAGTTTCGGCGCGGAAAACCGGTTCGGCCTGTGGACTTTTGCGGTCCTCTTCGCCGCGCGCATTTCGGCCAAGCTCAACCTCTATCTCGGGGTCCGCAAGATCAACGTGGAGTTCATCCCCGAACACCTGAACCACCTGCCCAGCCACTTCCGCACCGCGCGGATGAACTGGCTTTTCCCGATCTCGATCACCGGCCTGAGCGTCGCCGCCGCCTATTGGCTCGGCCACATCTTTGCCGCCGAAACCGCGGCCGATGCGGTGGGATACGCCCTGTTGGGCGCTCTCACCGCGCTGGCCCTGCTGGAACACTGGTTCATGGTGCTCCCGCTTCCCGACGAGAAACTCTGGCGCTGGATGCTCCCTTCGCGCCCTGCGCCCACCAACCAAGCAATACTGCATAGCGAGGATGCCCGATGAACTTTGACAAGCTGTTTCAAGCCCAGCTCGATCAACTGAAAGAAGAGGGCAACTATCGCATCTTCGCCGAGCTCGAACGCGCCTGCGGGCAGTTTCCGAGGGTCAAGAACCACTCGAACGGCCAGGACGAGGTCACCGTCTGGTGTTCCAACGACTACCTCGGCATGGGCCAGCACCCCAGCGTGATCGAGGCGATGGTCACGACCGTGCAGGATTGCGGCACCGGCGCGGGCGGGACGCGCAACATCTCGGGCAACGCCTGGCACCACAAGCAGCTCGAGGCCGAGCTGGCCGACCTGCACGGCAAGGAAGCCGCGCTTCTGTTCACCAGCGGTTACGTCTCGAACTGGGCGGCGCTGTCGACGCTGGGCGCGCGCCTGCCCAACGCGGTGATCCTGTCGGACGAGCTGAACCACGCCTCGATGATCGAGGGCATCCGCCACGCGCGCTGCCAGAAGGTCATCTGGAAGCACAACGACCCCGAAGACCTCGACCGCAAGCTGGCCGCCCTGCCGGCCAATGCGACCAAGATCGTGGCCTTTGAATCGGTCTACTCGATGGATGGCGACATCGCGCCGATCAAGGAAATCCTCGATGTCTGCGACAAGCATGGCGCGATGTCCTACATCGACGAGGTCCATGCCGTCGGCATGTATGGCCCGCGCGGCGGCGGCGTGGCCGAGCGCGAAGGGTTGATGGACCGCATCACCCTGATCGAGGGGACGCTGGGCAAGGCTTACGGCGTCGTCGGCGGCTACATCACCGGCAGCCACGCGCTGGTCGATTTCATCCGCAGCTTTGCCAGCGGCGTCCTCTTCCCCCCCGCCCTGCCGCCCGCCGTGGCCGCGGCCGCGACGGCCTCGATCCGGCACCTCAAGGAAAGCTCCTACGAGCGTGACATGCAGAAGCGGCAGGTCGCCCGCCTGCGCGCACGGCTCGATGCCGAGGGTATCCCGCACGAGATGAACCCCTCCCACATCATCCCGGTGATGGTGAAGGACCCGGTCAAGTGCCGGATGCTGTCGGATATCCTGATGGACCAGTTCGGCATCTACGTGCAGCCGATCAACTACCCCACCGTGCCCAAGGGGACCGAGCGGCTGCGCTTTACCCCCGGCCCGCTGCACACCGACGAGGATATCGAATACCTGGTCATGGCGCTCAAGACGCTGTGGAAACAATGCGCGATCGCCCACGCGGTTGCGTGAAACCGGTCAGAAAAAACTGGACCCTTGGCGAAACGACATAGTTTATGCACCCGGGACCAACCTGAAGGGAGACTACCCCATGAGTCGCAAAATCGTGCTTGCTGCGGCAATGACGCTTCTTTCCGCACCGATGGCATTGGCTGACGCCCATGCCGCTTCGGGCGACGCCGCGGCCGGTGAGGCCGCATTCCGCCAGTGCGTGGCCTGCCACGTTGTCGTGAACGACGCTGGTGAGACGCTGGCCGGCCGCAACGCGCGCACCGGCCCGAACCTCTACGGGATCGCGGGCGAAGCCTGGGGCACCGGCGATGATTTCCGCTGGTCGCCCGGCATGCAGGCCCTGAACGAGGCCGGTGTTCTGATCACCGAGGAAAGCTTCGTCGCCTATGTGCAGGACCCGACCGGCTACATCCGCGAGGCCACCGGCGACAACAGCGCGCGTGGCGCGATGGCGTTCCGCGTCCGCTCGGAAGAAGACGCGGTCAACCTCTACGCCTACCTGGCATCGCTCGCCGCCGAGTGATCGGCGGGGCTAACTGACGGCACAAGATCACGAAGGGCGTCCCCATGGGGCGCCCTTTGTCATTCGGCCGTAGCCGTGGCCGTGAAGCGCAGGATCTCCTCGGCCACGCGCTCGGGCGCTTCCTCCTGCGCGATATGGCCCACGCCGGGCAGCGTGATCAGCCTTGCGTCGGGCATCGCCTGCGCCGCGCGTTCGGCCACGCGAAGGGCGACGGCCCCGTCGCGGTCCCCGTGGATGAACAGCGTCGGCGTGGCGATGCTGGGCAAGGCCCGGTTCAGCTCGTCCAGCGACCATTGCGCCATCATCGCCAGCGTCCCGTCCACATGGGCGCGCCGCTGGATGAGGTGGGCGTAGCGCGCCAGCCCCACTTCGCTCAGCTCGGTTCCGGCGCTCGACAGCATCCTGCGCACCTGCTCGACCGAGCGCCCGCCCTGGCTGATGAGCAGCCCGGTAAACGGGTTCAGCGCCAGCATCTTGGCCATCATCGGGAAAAGCCATCCGGCCGCACCCCGGAAATTCTCCAAGGCGCCGTTCAGGATCACCAGCCGGTCGGGCCGCAACAGACCCTGACGTGCCAGTTCGAGACTGACAGCGCCCCCCGCCGAATGCCCGATCACGAGGCGCGGTGCCCACCCTTCCTGCGCGCAAAGCGACGCGATATCGGCGGCGACGTCGCCCAGCCTTGCCCGTCCGCGCGGGCTGCGCGTCCAGCCATGGCCGGGCAGGTCCAGCGCGATGACGCGGTGTCGGTCGGCGAGATAGGGCACCAGCGCCGCCCAGCTGTGCGCCGAAGCGCCCGCGCCATGCAGCAGCAGCACATCCGGGCCTTCGCCCGTCACCTGCACATGCCAGCGATGGGGCTTGGCCGCCACGATCCGGCTGGCGTCCCGCAGGGGCCAGTCGCCGGGGGGCAGCAGGTCGGTCATGCCGGGGTCAGCGACGCATCCACCGCCGCCGACAGCGTCTTTGCATCCGCGCGCGGCAAAGGCAGGTAGGGTGCCCCCATCTCGCGCGCCAGCGCGTCGAGGCCGCGGGTGGGCCGCAGCCCGGTGTCGATCACCAGCCCCGGCCAGCCCCGCGCCCGGATCGTGCGCGCCATCGCGGTGGCATCCTCGCCGGCCTGTGCGCGGTTGGCGATGCCCGAAAGGTCCACGTTCGCCCGCCCGTCGGTCAGCAAGGCGACCGAGGGCGTCATCCCCTTGCCCTGCGCCAGCAGCGCCAGCTCCAGCGCCGCGCGCAGCCCCGCGGCCAGCGGCGTGCCGCCCCC
>JAOARA010000204.1 GCA_025211115.1 Roseicyclus sp.
GATCTTCCCCGGCCAGATCTTCGCGTTGCCCGATCTGCCGCGGGCCGGGGCGGGCGGAAGCGACTGAGCGCACTGGCCATTCCGGGCGCGGGGTCTTAGGTAACGGCCAAGACGCCCGCAAGGATGACCCGATGCCAGCCGACACCAAGGCCGCAGCCTCCGCGGCCGCAGCCCAGCCCGACCGCGCCACCGCCGCAGCCGCAAACAGCACCGCCGACAGGCTCGAAGAGCGCGAGCGCCGCTCGGCGCTGCGCACGATCCGCAAGGTTGCGCCCTATCTCTGGCCCGATGACAAGCCCTGGGTGAAACGCCGCGTGGTGATCGCGCTGGTGATGCTGGTGATCGCCAAGCTGGTCACGCTGGGCACACCGTTCCTCTACAAGGCGGCGGTCGATGCGCTGACGGGCGAGGGGGCCGACCCCGCCATCCTGCTCGGCCTCGGCGCGGTCGGGCTGACGGTGGCCTATGGCGTGGCGCGCGCGGCGAACGTGGGCTTCCAGCAACTCCGCGACGCGGTCTTCGCCCGCGTGGCGCAACGGGCGCTGCGGCAGCTGGCGCTGGAAACCTTCCAGCATATCCACGCGCTCAGCCTGCGCTACCACATCACCCGCAAGACCGGCGGCCTGTCGCGCATCATCGAGCGCGGCGTGAAGGGGGTGGAGTTCCTTCTGCGCTTCCTCTTGTTCTCGGTCGGACCGCTGATCCTGGAGCTTCTGCTCACCGCCCTCGTGCTGGGCGCGTATTTCGACATCTCCTATCTCGTGGTCCTCGTCGTCACCATCGGGCTTTACATCTGGTTCACCTTCAAGGTGACCGAGTGGCGGGTGAAGATCCGCAAGGAGATGAACGACCAGGACACCGACGCCAACCAGAAGGCGGTGGACAGCCTGCTGAACTTCGAGACGGTCAAGTATTTCGGAGCCGAACGCCGCGAGGCCGACCGTTACGACAGCGCCATGCGCGGCTACGAGACGGCGGCGATCAAGACCGCGCTGACGCTCGCCTTCCTGAACTTCGGCCAGTCGCTGATCATCACCGCGGGCCTCGTGATCGTGATGGTCATGGCCGCGCTCGGGGTGCAGTCGGGCGAGCTGACGGTGGGTGATTTCGTGATGGTCAACGCCTTCATGATCCAGATCACCATGCCGCTGAACTTTCTCGGCACGGTCTACCGCGAGATCCGGCAATCGCTGGTGGACATGGGCGAGATGTTCGACCTCCTGGAACAGCCGCAGGAGGTTGCCGACAAACCCGGCGCGCCCGCGCTGAAGGTCGGCGGGGCCGAGGTGGTGTTCGACGACGTGCGCTTCGCCTATGACCCGGCGCGGCCGATCCTCAAGGGGCTGTCCTTCCGCGTGGCCCCCGGCGAGACGGTGGCGCTGGTCGGCCCCTCGGGCTCGGGCAAGTCCACGATCGGGCGGCTTCTGTTCCGCTTCTACGACGTGACGGGCGGCGGCATCCGCATCGACGGGCAGGATCTGCGCGAGATCACGCAAGAGAGCCTGCACGGGGCCATCGGCGTGGTGCCGCAGGACACGGTGCTCTTCAACGACACGATCCGCTACAACATCGCCTATGGCCGCGCCGAGGCCACCGAGGCGGAGATCGTGGCCGCCGCCCGCGCCGCGCGCATCCATGACTTCATCATGGCCCTGCCCGAGGGCTATGACACCGCGGTGGGTGAGCGCGGCCTGAAGCTTTCGGGCGGCGAGAAGCAGCGCGTGGGCATCGCGCGGACGCTTCTGAAGGATCCGCCGCTCCTGCTGCTGGACGAGGCGACCTCGGCGCTCGACACAGAGACCGAGCGCGACATCCAGTCGGAGCTGAAGATGATGGGGCAGGGGCGCTCGGTGATCACCATCGCGCACCGGCTCTCGACGGTGGTGGAGGCCGACCAGATCCTGGTGCTCGCCGCGGGCGAGATCGTCGAGCAGGGCACCCATGACGCGCTTTTGGCCAAGGGCGGGCGCTATGCCGCGATGTGGGCGCGCCAGATGGCCGGCGAGGACGAGGGCTGAGGGGGACGCGCCGCGCGCGCGGCGTATCCCTGCGCGCCTTTGGCGCGACGCGGGGACGGATTTTGGAAAATCCGGGGGCGCCCGTGGCGGGCGTGGTGCCCTTTGCCGGCATTCATGCCCGTGGCCGGCCGGTCGCCGTCCGTATTTGGGGGAAGATGAAGGATGGGCTCCGGGGGCTTCGGAGGGTCGTGACGGATTGACGGCTGCGCCCGCCCGTGCCAGTCAGAGGGCCTTGGGCCTGCAGGGACGAAAAGGGTCATGAAGGTCATCATCTGCGGCGCGGGCCAGGTCGGCTGGCAGATCGCGCGCCATCTCTCTTCCGAAAACAACGACGTGACGGTGGTCGACAACAACCCCGATCTCGTGCGGAGGGCAACCGACACGCTGGATGTGCGGGGGCTGACGGGCTTTGCCTCCTATCCCGACGTGCTGGACCGCGCGGGCGCGCGGGATGCGGACATGATCATCGCCGCGACCTTTTCGGACGAGGTGAACATGGTGACCTGCCAGGTCGCCCATTCGGTCTTTGCCGTGCCGCGCAAGATCGCGCGGCTGCGCGCGCAGAGCTACCTGAACGCGATCTATTCCGATCTCTACCGCCGCGACCACCTGCCGATCGACGTGGTGATCTCGCCCGAGGAGGAGGTGGCGCAGGCGGCGCTGGCGCGTATCCGCTCGCCCGCGACCTTCGACACCGAAAGCTTCCTGTCGGGGGATGCGAAGCTGCTGGGGATCCAGCTCGATGCCGATTGCCCGGTGCTGGACACGCCGCTGCGCCAGCTCTCCGAGCTGTTCTCGACGCTGCGGGCGCTGGTGGTCGGCGTGCGGCGGGAGGGGACGCTGTTCGCGCCCGAACCCGGCGACCAGCTTTTCGCGGGAGACCAGATCCATGTCTTCACCCATGCCGAGGACACCGGCCGCACGCTGGAGATCTTCGGCAAGACCGCCAAGCGCCCCGAGCGGGTGTTGATCGTGGGGGGCGGCAATGTCGGGTTGACGGTGGCGCGCGCGCTGGAGCAGGGGCCCGAGCGCATCCGCACCCGCGTGATCGAGAAGACGCGGGCGCGCGCCGAGCAGGCCGCCGATGCGCTGGAGCGGACCATCGTGCTGCACGGCGACGGGCTGGACATGGAGCTGCTGCGCGAAGCGGGGGTGGACCGCGTGGACGCGGTGCTCTGCGTCACCGATGACGACAAGACCAACCTGCTGGCCTCGGTCCGGGCGAAATCGGCGGGGGCGGGTCTGGCCATCGCGCTGGTGAACGATCCGACCATGGTGCCGCTGATGGGGCCGCTCGGGATCGACGCCTTTGTCAATCCGCGCGCCACCACGGTCAGCTCGATCCTGCGCCACATCCGGCACGGGCGGGTGCGCGGCGTCTACTCGGTGGGCGATGCCGAGGCCGAGGTGATCGAGGCGCAGGTCCTGTCGACCTCGTCGATCGCGGGCAAGCGCATCCGCGAGATCGACTTTCCCGAGGGCGCGCTGGTGGGCGCGGTGCAGAAGGGGGGCAAGGTGGTGCGCCCCTCGGGCTCCACCCGGATCGAGGAGGGCGACAGCATCGTGATCTTCTCGCTGGCCGCCGATGTGCCCGCGGTCGAGGCGCTGCTCCAGGTCTCGATCGATTTCTTCTGAGCCGATGGCCCGCCTGCTGCACAGCCTGCCGTTCTTCGTGCTGCTCCTGGCGGTGGCGGCCGCGGCGACGCTGATCCCGGCGGTCCATGGCGCGGTGGTGGGCGATTTCCGCAGCTCGCGGGTGTTCTTCTACTCGGGCATCCTGATCGCCATCGCCGCGGCGCTGATCGGGCTTGCGACGCGCTCGGCCGCCCGCGCCGAGAGCGAGCGGCGCATCCTCGTTGCGCTCTTGCTGTCCTACCTGTGGATGCCCGCGGTGCTGACCGTGCCGATGGCCGAGCTGGTGGGCACGACGCGCTGGATCAACGTCTATTTCGACATGGTCTCGGCGATGACCACCACCGGCGCGCCGGTGTTCGAGCCCGCGCGGCTGGCCGATACCGTCCACCTGTGGCGGGCGCCCGTGGCCTGGCTGGGCGGGCTTCTGATCTGGATCACCGCGCTGGCGGTGCTGCAGCCGCTGACGCTGGGCGGGTTCGAGGTGTCCTCCGACGCGAACATGCCCGGCGGGATCGACGCGGGTCCGGGGCAGATGCGGGCCAAGGCGCCCGGCGACCGGCTGATGCAGCAGGCGGGCATCCTGACGCCGATCTATGTCACGCTGACGCTGGTGCTGGCGACAGGCCTTGCGCTGTCGGGGGCGCGGCCGCTGCATGCGGTGATCCACGCGATGTCGACGCTCTCGACCTCGGGGATCAGTGCGACCGGCGGGCTGGCAGGGGCGGGGGCCGGTGTCGCGGGCGAGGTGCTGATCTTCGTCTTCTTCGTCTTCGCGCTGACGCGGCGCAGCTTTGCCGCGGGGCTGGGCGGGTTCGGCCCCGAGACCGCCCGGCGGCTCGGACGCGACCGCGAGCTGCGCATCGCGCTGGCGGCGGTGGTGGTGTTGCCGACGCTGCTGTTCGCGCGGCACTGGGTCGGCGCGCTGGAGGTGGACGACCTCGCCAATGCCGGCGGCGCGCTGGCGGCGCTCTGGGGCAGCGTCTTTACGGTGCTCTCCTTCCTGACGACCACCGGCTTCGTCTCGGAAAGCTGGGCCGAGGCGCGCAGCTGGTCGGGCTTGCAGACGCCGGGCCTGATCCTCGTGGCGCTGGTGACGATGGGCGGCGGCGTGGCGACGACGGCGGGGGGGCTGAAGCTGCTTCGGGTCTACGCGCTCTACAAGCATGGCGCGCGCGAGATCGACCGGCTGATCCATCCCCATGCGGTCGCGGGCGCGGGCCGGCTGGGCCGCCGCATCCGCCGCGAGGGCGCCTATATCGCCTGGGTCTTCTTCATGCTGTTCGTGCTGTCGCTGGCCGGCGTGATGGTGGCGCTGGCGGCGACGGGCCTGTCCTTCGAGGCGTCGCTGGTGCTGGGCCTTTCGGCGCTGTCCACGACGGGGCCGCTGGCGGCCGTGGCGGGGTCCGCGCCGATCGCCTATCTCGCGCTGTCGGATGCGGCCAAGCTGATCCTGGCGGCGGCGATGATCCTGGGCCGGATGGAAACGCTGGTTCTGATCGCGGTCTTCAACCCGGCCTTCTGGCGCGGATAGGCCGAAACCCGCGTCATGCAGGCACAGGGTTGATCTTTGCCGCGAAATACCGGCACACATGGGGGACTGAAATGATTTGGACCCCATCAGACTTGCCCAGACAACGGCAGCCCAACGCAAGAAGGCACAAATAACATGGCCGAAAACAGACAGAACCTTCAGGACGCCTTTCTCAACCACGTCCGCAAGACGAAGGTTCCGGTGACGATCTTCCTCATCAACGGGGTCAAGCTGCAAGGCGTGATCACCTGGTTCGACAATTTCTGCGTGCTTCTGCGCCGCGACGGGCAGAGCCAGCTGGTCTACAAGCACGCGATCTCGACCGTGATGCCGGCGCAGCCGATCAATCTTTACGACGGGGAAGAGTGAGCCTCCGAGCCGCGCCCCCTTCCGCATCCGACGACAGCGCCATGGGCCACGGGCCCATGCGCGCCCTCGTGCTGCATCCCGACATCACCTCGGACCGCGCCCGGCGCGACGCGGGCCCCGCATTGGCCGAGGCCGTGGCGCTGGCCGCGGCGCTGCCCGATCTCGAGGTCGCCGACGCCATGATCGTGCGCCTGCCGCGCGCGCAGCCGGGGCTCTTGTTCGGGACCGGCAAGATCGCCGAGCTGAAGGAGCGGATCAAGGCGCTGGACGTGGGCCTCGTGCTGATCGACGGGCCGGTGACGCCCGTCCAGCAGCGCAACCTCGAGAAGGAATGGGGCGTCAAGCTGCTCGACCGGACCGGGCTGATCCTCGAGATCTTCGCCGACCGCGCCGCCACGCGCGAGGGCGTGCTGCAGGTGGAGTTGGCCGCGCTCAGCTACCAGCGCACGCGGCTGGTGCGCGCCTGGACCCACCTGGAACGCCAGCGCGGCGGCCTCGGCTTCGTGGGCGGCCCCGGCGAGACCCAGATCGAGGCCGACAGGCGCGCCATCGACGAGGCGGTGACGCGCATCCGCCGCCAGCTCTCCAAGGTCGTGAAAACCCGCGCGCTGCACCGCGAGGCGCGGAAAAAGGTGCCCTATCCCATCGTGGCCCTCGTGGGCTACACCAACGCCGGGAAATCCACGCTGTTCAACCGTTTGACCGGCGCGGATGTCATGGCCAAGGACATGCTTTTCGCCACGCTCGACCCGACCATGCGCGGCGTCGAGCTGCCCGACGGGACCGAGGTGATCCTGTCGGACACCGTGGGGTTCATCAGCGATCTGCCCACGCAACTGGTCGCCGCCTTCCGCGCCACGCTGGAGGAGGTGCTGGACGCCGACCTGATCCTCCATGTCCGCGACATCAGCCACCCCGAGACCGAGGAACAGGCCGCCGAGGTGCATGCGATCCTGCGCGATCTGGGCGTCGCCGAGACCGCGCCGATGCTCGAGGTCTGGAACAAGATGGACCTCGTGCAGGGCGAGGCCGCGGCGGCGTTGCCCGCCATGGCCGCCCGCCGCCCGCTGGTCTTCCCGGTCTCGGCGCTGACGGGCGAGGGGCTGGGGCCGCTGCTGGCGGCGGTCTCCGACACGCTCTCGCCACCGCGCCACCGCGCCGAGGTGCGTCTTGGCCACGAGGACGGGCGCAGGCGCGCCTGGCTCTACGCGCAGGGCGTTGTCGAGAGCGAAGAGGCGGGCGAGGACGAGACGCGTCTCGTGGTCCTCTGGACCGCGCGGCAGGAACAGGCGTTCCGGCGGCTCTGACGCGCAACGAAAAACCCCCGCGCGGATGGCGCGGGGGTCGAGTGTCGAGGATGGCGGGTACCGTCAGAACTGGAACCCGATCCGGATACCAGCTGCAACGGCCGAATTGTCTTCGAACAATCCAAGAGGACCGGTTGCCCCCTCGGTGACAGCATTGCCTATCCAGCTGTACTGAACGCCCCCGGCGATGGACACGTTATCAATCGTGTATTCCGCTCCGAGCCCTACGGAAGTTACGCCATCGGTCGGGCCAAGGTTGGCTGAGAACCCGCCCTGTTCGGCTTCAAAACCGACTGTTGCGGATAGAGAGAGGTTATCGTTGATGCGCCGCCCGACACCCAGTGTCCAAGTCCAAACGTCGTTGTCGTAGTCGATGAGGGCACCCGGCGGGTAACGCAGAGGTGTCGCGTCGAACTCCGACCAGTCGGTCCAGCGAACCGATCCAAAAAGCAGAGTGTCTTCGGCAATGCCGGACTGTGCCTCGATAAGAATGGAGTCTGGCATCGTCACGCTGAACGCTGTGGGCGAAGTGACGACGCTGCCTGCGGGTGTCCCGGCAGCAGCGGGGTTCTCGACGCCAGTGAAGTCGAGGTCTACCTCGCTGAAATATGTTATCGCGAGGCGGAGCGCGATCTCGGGGATTTCATAGGCGGTACCAACCATGTAGCCGAGGCCCCAATCGCTCTCTGCCGAAAGCTGATAGGCAAATTGAGCGGCTGCGGGCGCGGGTGCAAGGACGCTTACATAGGCAGATGCATCTGCTTGTAGGGCGCGAATGCCACCGTAAACCGAGATGTTATCAGTGAACTCGTAGCGCATTGCAGCTGTCATCTGCACGGTGCTGATTTCGGCTGTCGATGCCCGGAACGGATACAAACCACCCGCTGGATAAGCGACGTTAGCCCCATACGGCTGATCGATGACAAACGTGAATGACAGTTGCTCGGTCAAATCTTGATGGTATCCGAAGGAACCGAACCCAAAAGATGCGGCCATGTCGCCTGACGGAATTCCGGCGCCGATCACCGATCCGGTTACTTCGGGCCTCGCGAAAGTATAGCCGAGTTCGACATACGTGCCTTCCTCGAAAAGCATCCGAGTTGTGGATACACCGCGGTCTATACCACCCGCCTGCGCAAGTGCTGTCGTTGCCAGAAGCGCCGCGCTGGCGGCTGCGATGCGGTTCATGGTTGTCCTCCCCAACTGTCCCGACATGTCCATCCCAGTCTTAGCCGTGATCGTTTCGATTTCGTCAATTCTTCCGCAACGTCACGGCGCTTCCGGTCGCCATGACGCAGGGCGTATGTGACCCTTCTGCTACAGGGGGCGACCCGCGCGCGCCCGGCGGCCGCTGGTCAGGATGTTGAGGTAATTCGCCCCGAAAATCAGCGCGGCCCCCAGCAGAACGCCCCATTCCAGCGGCTCGGCGTAAAGCACCACGCCCACCACCGCGATGGCCGGAAGGCGCGCGAAATCCATCGGCATCACGACCGAGGCCGGCGCGAGGCTGAGCGCCGTGGTCAGGCAGAAATGCGCCGCAAGCCCGCCCAGCCCGATGACCATCAGCCAGGGCAGCATCGCCGCCGAGGGCACCGCCATGTCGCCATCCCAGAGGCAGGCGATCAGGCCCACGACCAGTTGGATCACCGTCAGCCAGAAGAGGATGCAGGTGATCGATTCCGTCCGCGTCAGCCGCTTGGTCAGGATCGCCGTGGTGGCGAAGAACACCGCCGCCGTCGCCGCCGCGACCATCCCCACCGAGATCGCCTGCGCGCCCGGCTGCACCACGATCAGCACGCCCGTGAAGCCCAGAACGCCCGCCAGCACCTTCCACCGCGTCAGCCGCTCGCCCAGGAAGAGCGCGGCGAAGACCATCGTCCAGAGCGGCGAGGTGAACTCGAGCGCGAAGACCAGCGCGAGGGGGGCCACCGTGACCGCGTAGAACCACAGGTTCTGCCCGGTGAAATGGGCGAGGTTGCGGAAGACATGCACCCCCATGTGCCGCGTCGTGATTTGGCCCAGCGTGCCCGCCCCGGCCCCCACGGCCAGCACGACGACGACCCCGATGATCGAGCGGTAGGTCATCATCTCGAAGGTGTCGAGCTCGAGCGAGGCCGCGCGGCCGGCCACCGCCATCGACGAGAACGCCACGATCGCGCCCAGCATCCACAGCGCCGCGCGCAACGGCTGGTGCGGCGCCTCGAGCGGGGCGGCGGCGGTCTGGCTCATGGCGTGATCTCCCTGCAGCATCCCCGGACGGGGCTGCGCCCTTCATCGGTGGGAATGCCCAGTTCCAGGGCAAAGGGCAAGTCCAGCCCGAAGATGCGGCAGGCCTCGCGGCTCAGGAAGACCGGCAGCGGCCCGCCCGCGGTGGCGATCTCGTGGCGGGCGAAGAGCTCGGGCAGGCGGTCGAGCGGCGGAGAAAGCGCGAAGCGCCCGTCGCCGAGATAGTCCAGCAGCGCGGTCTCGTCCGAGAGCGTCAGCATCACCCCCGGCGGCCCGGCGAGGCAATGCAGCGTCGCGGCCTGCGCGGGCGTGGCAAGGATCAGCGAGAGGACAAGGGCGCGCATGCGCCGGATATGGCGCGATCCCGCCGCCGGGCGAGGGTCAGAGACCGGCGGCCTTGGCCGCATCCCAAAGCGCATCCATCTCGGCCAGGTCGCTGTCCTCGGGGCGCTTGCCGCGTTTGGCCAGTTCCGCCTCGATATGCGCGAAGCGGCGGGTGAATTTCGCATTGGCCCGGCGCAGCGCGGTTTCGGGGTCCACCTTCAGGTGCCGGGCGAGGTTGGCCATGAC
>JAOARA010000205.1 GCA_025211115.1 Roseicyclus sp.
CCGGGGGCGGCCTATGCGCATATCGCCATGGGGCAGGCCATCGCGCAATCCGGCCTGACCGAGGCCGAGATCGTCAACGAGCGCACCGGCCTGATCGCGGGATCGGGCGGGCCCTCGACCAGCGCGATGTTCGCCGCCCACCAGACGGTTCTGAAATCGGGCGGCACCAAGCGGATCGGCCCCTTCGCGGTGCCGAAGTGCATGTCCTCCACGATCAGCGCGAACCTTGCGACCGCCTACAAGATCAAGGGCATCAACTATTCGATCACCTCTGCCTGCTCGACCTCGCTGCACTGCATCGGGGTGGCGGCGGAACAGATCATGCTGGGCAAGCAGGACGTCATGTTCGCGGGCGGCGCGGAGGAGCTGGACTGGACGCTGTCCTGCCTTTTCGACGCGATGGGGGCGATGTCCTCGAAATACAACGACACGCCCGAGAAAGCGTCGCGCGCCTTCGACGCGGGCCGCGACGGCTTCGTCATCGCGGGCGGCGGCGGCATCGTGGTGCTGGAGGCGCTGGAGCACGCGCAGGCGCGCGGTGCCAATATCCTTGCCGAAGTGACGGGTTTCGCCGCCACCTCGGACGGGCACGACATGGTCGCGCCCTCGGGCGAGGGCGGCGAGCGGGCGATGCGGCTGGCGCTGAAGACGCTGCCCGAGGGGCGGCGCGTGGATTACATCAACGCCCATGGCACCTCGACGCCGGTGGGCGACGTGGGCGAGGTTCAGGCCGTCCGCCGCGTCTTCGGCGAAGGCACCACCCCCCCGATTTCATCCACCAAGTCGATGACCGGCCATGCCCAGGGGGCGGCCGGCGCGCTGGAGGCGATTTTCTGCCTCCTCATGCTCAAGGGCGATTTCATCGCGCCCTCGATCAATGTCGAAACCCTCGATCCGGCGCTTTCCCCGGACGAGATCGCAACCAGCCTGCGCGAGGGCGCGGGCCTTGATACGGTCATGACCAATTCCTTTGGCTTCGGCGGCACCAACGGGTCGATGCTGCTCAGCCGTTTTATCGGGTAACACGACGATGGCGAATTTGATGGCGGGCAAGCGCGGCCTGGTAATGGGGGTCGCAAATGACCGCTCGATCGCGTGGGGTATCGCACGGGCCCTGCATGCAGAGGGGGCGGAGCTGGCCTTCTCCTACCAGGGTGAGGCGTTCGGAAAACGGGTGGAGCCGCTGGCGGCCTCGCTCGGCTCGGACCTGCTGGTCGATGTGGACGTGATGGACGACGCCAGCATGGACGCCTGTTTCGCCACGCTCAAGGAGCGGTGGGGAAGCCTCGATTTCGTGGTCCATGCCATCGCCTATTCCGACAAGAACGAGCTGACCGGCCGCTTCATCAACACCACGCGCGAGAACTTCCGCAACTCGCTGACGATCAGCTGTTATTCCTTCATCGACGTGGCCAAGCGCGCCTCGGAACTGATGCCCGAGGGCGGGTCGCTGATCACGATGACCTACCAGGGGTCGAACCGGGTGACGCCCTTCTACAACGTGATGGGCGTGGCCAAGGCGGCGCTGGAATCCTCGGTGCGCTACCTTGCCAATGATCTCGGGCCGCAACAGATCCGCGTCAACGCGATCTCGCCGGGGCCGATGAAGACGCTGGCGGGTGCCGCCATCGGCGGTGCGCGCAAGACCTTCAAGACGACCGAGGCGAACGCGCCCTTGCGCGCCAATGCCACGCTCGAGGCGGTGGGCGGCACGGCGGTCTATCTCTGTTCCGATTACGGGGCCTGCACGACCGGCGAGATCGTGACCGTCGACGGCGGCTATCACGTTCTGGGGATGCAGCAGCCCGAAAACATGTGACGGCCCGCGAGGCCGCGAGGCGCGGGAGGCAGCGATGAGCGGCACCCTCAACGACCATCCCGATTTCGGCTATCTCCTGCGCGAGTTCGAGATGCTCTACCGCCATGGCTCGGCCGGCGGCAGCACGGCGATCCGCGGCCACCGCAAGCGGGTGCGGGACGAGCTGTCGCGCATCTTTGCCGCCAACCCGCCCTTCGATCCGCGCGCGGCCAGCGTGAAGCCCGTGACCGCGCACCTGTCGCGGGCGCTCGACCTGGGCGAGCGGGGCTACATGCAGGGCATGGCCCGCGCGCTGCGCGAGATCCGCGATACGCTGACCTGGGAATACGGCTATGACCGCGTGCCGCCCGCGCTGGCGCGGAAATATGCCTATTGCGAGATCCTCGGCCCCCGCGGGCCGATCGTGTGGGACCGGCTGATCCTGGGCTTCGTGCTGTTTGCCCCCAAGACGACCTATCCCCAGCACAGCCATTCGCAGATCGAGGAAAGCTATATCTCGGTCGCCGGTGCCTGGTCCGAGAACAACGCCGCCGTCTACGCGCCCGGCTCGCTGATCCTGAACCGGCCCGGCGACGAGCACCGCATCACCACGGGCGAGCGTGATCCCTGCCTTCTGGCCTATGCCTGGGCGGGGCCGGCCGAGCAGCTGGGCGATCCGGGGATGAAGTTCACCGGACGCCGCAAGGCGCAGGGCTAGCCGGGCGTCTCGCCCTCGTGGCCCAGCCGGGCGCGCTGGCGCTCCGTCTCTCCCGTGAAACCCTCGGCATCGCCGTAATCCGCGAAGCCCGCCATCCGGTCATGCGGGTCGGCGATGCGGCGGGCGTGCTTGATCGGGCACCAATAGGCCTCGGTCCGGCTGGCGATCTCGCGGGCGTAGGACAGGACGCCGTTGCCATAGCCGCAATAGACGCAGTTCAGCTTTTGCAGGGCGTTGAGATAGGCGAGGTGGTGGCGGTCGATCACGACATGGTCGCCGCGGCGCACGCGGGGGATGCCGTAGACCGGGAAA
Organism: Roseicyclus sp.; assembly: GCA_025211115.1. GTDB lineage: Bacteria > Pseudomonadota > Alphaproteobacteria > Rhodobacterales > Rhodobacteraceae > Roseicyclus. Next base: position 2,829 of record JAOARA010000205.1, read on the forward strand.
CAGACGCGTTGGTAGACCGTGCCGAACAGGTCGAGCACCGCCAGCGGCAGGATCAGCGCGTAGATCACCGGGGCCGTCAGCACGACCAACGGCCGCGTGCGCCGCAGGAAATCCAGCAGGTTCTCGCGTGCGGCCCGGTGGGCGCTGCGCACGTCGGTCTCGAAAATGACGCGCGCGCCCTCGACCCGGTACCGGATCGCGTCGCGCCGTGTGTCGAACTCGTCTTCCAATGCCTCGCGCGCCGCCTGTAGCCGCGCGCGCAGCTGGTCCAGCCTGTCGGTCATCCATGAACCCTCCCACCCGCATCCGATCACGGCGCGGGCGGGGGGGCCTTGATCTGGCTCAGGCGACCTTCACCATCTCGACGGCAAAGGTCAGGTCCTTGCCCGCCAGGGGGTGATTTGCGTCCAGCGTGACATGGGCATCGGTCACCTCGGCCACGGTCACCGGCATCGCCTGCCCGTCGGGGGTCTGCACCTGCAGCTGCGTGCCGAGGTCGAGGGGGATGTGATCGGGCACATGCTCGCGCGGGACCTGCTGCATCGCCTCTTCGCGGCGCGGGCCATAGGCCTGGTCGGCGGGGATGGTGACGGTCTTGCTTTCGCCCACCGACATGCCGTCGAGGGCTGCCTCGAGGCCGGGGATGATCTGGCCTGCGCCCATCTCGAAGGTCAGCGGCTCGCGGCCTTCGGAACTGTCGAAGGTGCTGCCATCGGCCAGCGTGCCGGTGTAATGAATCGATACGGTGCTGCCGGCGGTTGCCTGGGTCATGGGGTATCCTTTGTGTGGGGGAGATGGGTTCTGCGGCGTGGTCTGGTCTGCCGCGGCTATGGAGAGAGTATAGGGGTTCGGGGGCCGGGATGAAACCGGGCCGACACGAATTGTCGCGCGCGCCCGCCCGTGCAAGGGTGCCCGCGGACCAAGCGGGAGGGGACATGACGCGCATCACGACCTGCATCTTCGATGCATATGGCACGCTTTTCGACGTCAGCGCCGCGGCGCGTGCGCTGGCGCAGGAACCGGGGCGCGAGGGCTTTGCCGCGGTCTGGCAACAGGTCGCCGCCGACTGGCGGGCGAAGCAGCTGGAATATTCCTGGCTGCGCGCGGTGACGGGCGACTATTGCGATTTCTGGCAGTTGACCGAGGACGGGCTCGACTGGGCGCTGGAGCGCGCGGGGCTGGTGGATGCAGGGCTGCGGGAGGCGCTTCTGGGCCTTTACTGGCAGCTCGAGGCCTACCCCGAGGTGCCCGCCATGCTGGCGCGGCTGAAGGCGGGGGGGCTTGCCTGCGGTATCCTGTCGAACGGCTCGCCCGCGATGCTGGAGGGGGCGGTCGCCTCGGCGGGGATCGGCGCGCATCTGGACGCGGTCGTGAGCGTGGAGCGCGTGGGCACCTTCAAGCCCGACGCCCGCGTCTATGACCTTGTCGGCGCGCAGTTCGGATGTGCGCGCGACGCGGTGCTGTTCGTCTCGTCGAACGGGTGGGACATCGCCGGGGCCGCGGCCTACGGGTTCCGCACGCTCTGGGTGAACCGGATGGGCCTGCCGGTGGACCGGCTGCCGGGCAAGCCGCAGGACATCGCCGCCGACCTGACGGCGGTGCCGGACATGCTGGGGGTGTGAGCATGGAGTTCGTGACATCGGCCGACGGGCTGAAACTGGCCTATGACGTGCAGGGCGCGGGCGCGCCGCTGTTGTGCCTGCCGGGGCTGACGCGCAACATGGAGGATTTCGAGCCGGTGGTCGACGGCTTCGCCGGTCGCGCGCAGGTGATCCGCATGGATTTCCGCGGGCGCGGGGCGTCGGACTGGGGTGACCCCGCGACCTACCAGGTGCCGGTCGAGGCGGGCGACGTGGTGACGCTGCTCGACCACCTCGGGGTGGAGCGGGTGACGATCCTCGGCACCTCGCGCGGTGGGCTGGTGGCGCTGGTCATGGCGGCGATGGCGCGCGAGCGGATCGCGGGCGTGATCTTCAACGACATCGGCCCCGAGGTTAGCCCTGAGGGCCTGGCCTATATCATGGATTACCTCGGGAAACCGCCCAAGGCGCGGACACTGGCCGAGGCCGCCGCGGCCTTTCCCCGGCATTACGCGCCGGCCTTCCGCGACGTGCCCGCGGCGACATGGGAGGCGATGGCGCACCGCCTGTTCGTGGAGGAGGGCGGGCGGCTGGTGAACCGCTACGACCCGCGCCTGCGCGAGGCGGTCGCCCCGGCCTTTGCGCCGGATGCGGTGGCCCCGGACCTCTGGCCGCTCTTCGACGCCTTGGCGGGCGCGCCCCTTGGTCTGATCCGGGGGGCAGGGTCGAACATCCTGTCGGCGGAGACAGCCGCCGAGATGCGCCGCCGCCGTCCCGACATGGCCTTTGCCGAGATCGCGGATCGTGGCCATGTGCCCTTTCTCGACGAGCCCGAGGCCGTGGCCGTCATCGACAGCGTGATGGAGAATAGCGCATGAGCGTTATCGCGATGATCGATGCCGCCGCCGCCCGTGGTGCGGGCGTGGTGCGGGAAACCCCGCTTTTGTCCTCTCCCTTCCTCGACGAGATCGCGGGACGGCCCGTCTATGCCAAGGCCGAGGTGTTGCAGCACACCGGCAGCTTCAAGTTCCGCGGCGGCTGGTCGGCGGTCTCGGCGCTGGATGAGGCGACGCGGGCGCGGGGCGTGATCGCCTATTCCTCGGGCAACCACGCGCAGGGCGTGGCGCGCGCCGCGGCGCTGCACGGCGTGCCCTCGGTCATCATCATGCCGCGCGACGCGCCCGCGCTGAAGATCGAGAACACCCGCGCGCTGGGAGCCGAGGTGGTGCTCTATGACCGCGCGGGCGGCGAGAAGCGCGAGGCGATCGGCGACCGGCTGGTGGCGGAACGGGGGATGACGTTGATCAAGCCCTATGACGACGCGCAGGTCGTCGCCGGGCAGGGGACCTGCGGGCTGGAGATCGCGGCACAGGCCGCGGCTCTGGGGGTGGAGGCTGGCACGGTGCTGACCTGTTGCGGCGGCGGGGGGCTTTCGGCGGGGATCGCGCTGGCGCTGGAGGCGCGTGCGCCGGGTCTGGTGGTGCGGCCGGTGGAGCCGGAGGGCTTCGACGACACCGCGCGCTCGCTCGCGGCGGGGGAGCGGGTGGGGCATGGTTCGCCCGAGGCGGGCTTGTGCGACGCGATCCTGACGCCGATGCCGGGCGAGATCACCTTTCCGGTGCTCAAGCGGCTGTGCGGGCCGGGGATCGTGGTGAGCGAGGCAGAGGTGAAGGAGGCGATGCGGCTGGCCGCGTTGCGGCTGAAACTGGTGGTGGAACCGGGCGGGGCGGTGGCCCTGGCCGCCGCGCTGTTCCACGGGCGGGCGCTGAGCGAGGGCCCTGTGATCTGCACGCTGTCGGGCGGCAACGCCGACCCTGCGCATTTCGCCGCGATTCTCGCGGGCGGGTGAAGGGGGCGCTCCCGCCCGGCTCGGCCTTCGGCCTGCGCCGGTTGGGCCCGGCCGCGGGCCGCGGGCCTTCGGCCCGGTCCCGCGGCGGTTGGTGCTGGGGGCGCGACGCGGCGTGTGGTGCCCTCGAGCCGGCGGCGCGCCTGTGGTGGGCGGTGTGCTGTGCGTATTTGGAGAAAGATGAAGGGGGCGGCTGAGTTGCAGGCGCTTGGGCGGCAACGCTGGCCCTGCGCTTTGCGCCGCGAGCCTCGCGGGCGGGTGAGGGGGGC
>JAOARA010000206.1 GCA_025211115.1 Roseicyclus sp.
CGATGCCGAAACGCGACAGGTCCTGGTGCATCAGCCGCAGCGACCGGCCATAAAGCTGGTCGGCCCCGATGATATGGTCGCCCGCCCCCATCAGCCCCATGATCGCCGCGGTCACCGCCGACATGCCAGAGCCGGTAACGAGGCCCCCCGCCGCTCCCTCCAGCAGGTCGATCTTCTGCGCCAGCAGCGTGGCGTTCGGATGCCCCTCGCGGGCATAGGTGTAGCCCTGCGCGCGGCCCTCGTATTGCGCGTGGAGCGTGTCGATATCGGGCGAGGCATAGACGACCGAGGGCTGGATCGGGCTGACCACCGGACGGCTCACGCCCTCGTTCAGGGGCATCCGGCGCACCAGCGTGGCGGGGCGGTCATTGCGGCGGTCTGTCATCGGTCTGCCTTTCTGCTCGACATGAAGAACGACGCGCAAACGATTGGCGTCGCGGTGAAAATCCCTTGAAAGGGATTTGCAAGGGCCTTGCAAGGCCCTTGGGTGCCCGGTGTCACGGTCGCGTGGTTCCGTCGCCCGTCACGAGGTATTTGAACGAGGTCAACTGTTCCGCCCCGACCGGCCCGCGGGCGTGCATCTTGCCCGTGGCGATGCCGATCTCGGCCCCCATCCCGAACTCGCCGCCATCGGCGAACTGGGTCGAGGCGTTGCGCATCAGGATGGCTGAATCCAGCCGCTGGAAGAAGCGCGCGGCGGCCGCGTCATCCTCGGTCAGGATGCTTTCGGTGTGGCTGGAGCCATGCTGCCGGATATGGGCGATGGCCGCGTCGATGTCATCGACCACGCGGGCGGCGATGATCATGTCGAGGAACTCGTGGCCCCAGTCGTCCTCGGTGGCGGGCACCACGCCCTCGATCCGCTGGAGCGTGGCATCGCCCCGCACCTCGACGCCCGCGTCGATCAGGGCGCGCACCACGCCCTGCCCGATCGTGTCGGCCACGTCGCGGTGGATCAGCAGGCATTCGGCCGCGCCGCAAATGCCGGTGCGCCGCGTCTTGGCGTTCAGCACGACCTTCAGCGCCTTTTCCGGGTCGGCGGCGGCGTCGATGTAGACGTGGCAGATCCCCTCGAGATGGGCGAAGACCGGCACCCGCGCCTCGGCCTGCACGAGGCCCACCAGCCCCTTGCCGCCGCGCGGCACGATCACGTCGACGTATTCGGTCATGCCCAGCAGCGCCTTGACCGCGGCGCGCTCGCGCGTCGGTACGAGCTGCACCGCGTCTTGCGGCAGACCCGCTTCGGCCAGCCCGGCGCGCAGGCACTCGACGAGGATACCCGAGGAATGGAAGCTTTCCGAGCCGCCGCGCAGGATCACCGCATTGCCGGATTTCAGGCAAAGCGCGCCCGCATCCGCGGTCACGTTGGGGCGGCTCTCGTAGATCACGCCCACGACGCCAAGCGGCGTGCGCACGCGGGCGATGTGCAGCCCGTTGGGCCGGTCCCATTCCGCCATGACGGCGCCCACCGGGTCATCCTGCGCCGCAACCGCGCGCAGGCCCGCGGTGATCCCCGCGATGCGGGTCGGGTCCAGCTTCAGCCGGTCGAGCATGGCGGGCGACAGCCCCTTGTCGCGCCCGAAGTCCATGTCCTTGGCGTTGGCCGCGAGGATCTCGTCCTGCCGAGCCTCGACGGATCGGGCCGCAGCCTCCAGCGCGGCGCGCCGTGCCTCGGCCGGGGCAAAGGCCAGCTCGGCGGCGGCCTCCTTGGCACGGCGGCCGAGCGTTTCCATCAGGGCGGGAATGTCTTGCGTCATCTCGTTCATGGCGGACCTCGGGCCTCGTGTCGACGGCAGGATAGGCGTATTTGGGGAAAGATGAAGGGGGGCGGTCAGCGTGGCGGGGCCTCGGCGCGCGCGGTCAGGGTGTAGTCGCGGTCGACGCGGAAGAGGCGCAGCCGGTCCGCGCCCGCGCCACGGGCATCTGCGGCCATGTCGCGGGCGGTTTCGGCATCCTGCGGCACCGCAAGGGGCAGGAAGCTGCCGGGATTGGTCACGCTTTCATGCGCCCGCCCGCCGGGCAGCTCGAGCGGGGCGGGGCCATAGGCGGCAAGCAGCAGGCGCGCCGCACCCTCGGGGTCTGACAGTTCGAGGCCGACCCGGATGCGGTAGCCCTCGAAATGGACCGTCCGCCCGGCGGATTGGCTGGCGCGGTGGGTGGCCTCACCCCGCCAGGCGGCGATGGCGGCCTCGTCCTGCCAGAGCTGGTGCGACAGCAGCGCCTCGGCGTCGTCGAGCGGCCGGTAACGTTCCAGGAACAACAGCCCGCGGTGTTGCGCCAGAACGGGTTTCAGCCGGTCCACATGGGCGAAATACGCCGCCATGTGGCCGGGTTTCGGTTTCACCTCGAAGAAGAGCCCATGCATCGGATCACACCGCCATGTCGTCACGATGAACCAGCGCCGCGCGGCCGGGATAGCCGAGGATCGCCTCGATCTCGTCGCTGCGGTGGCCCGCGATGGCCCGCGCCTCGGCCGCGGTGTAGCGGCAAAGGCCGAGGCCGAGATGCGTGCCCTCCGGCCCTTCCAGCACCACCGGGTCGCCGCGGTCGAAGCTGCCCGTCACGGCGGTGACGCCCGCGGGCAAAAGCGACTTGCCCCGGCCCATCGCGGCCACCGCGCCCGCGTCGAGGCGCAGGCTGCCCTTGGGCTTCATCGCCGAGATCCAGCGCTTGCGCGCCGTCTGCGGGTCGAGCGTGGCGGTGAACCAGGTGGCGCGCGCGCCTTCCATCAG
>JAOARA010000207.1 GCA_025211115.1 Roseicyclus sp.
CCTCGAGGTCGAGGTAGTTGGTCGGTTCGTCGAGAAGCAACAGGTCGGGCTGGGCGAAGAGGACACCGGCCAGTGCCACGCGCATCCGCCAGCCGCCCGAAAAGGCGGAGCAGGGCATGCGCTGCTCTTCGTCGGTGAAGCCGAGGCCCTTGAGGATCGAGGCCGCGCGCGCCTCGGCCGACCAGGCGTCGATGTCCTGCAGCCGGGTCTGGATCTCGGCCATGCGTTCACCCGTCGCGCCCTCGGCCTCGGCCAGCAGGGAGGCGCGTTCGGTGTCGGCCTCGAGCACGGTGTCGATCAGCGACACCTCGCTGCCCGGCACCTCTTGCGCGACGCCGCCGATGCGGGCGCGGGCGGGCAGGTCGATGGCGCCGCCGTCGAGCGTCAGCTCGCCCCGGATCAGCTTGAAGAGCGTGGTCTTTCCCGCGCCGTTGCGGCCCACGATGCCGACCTTGTGGCCTGCAGGCACGGTGACCGAGGCCCCTTCGAGAAGGGGGCGACCGGCGATGGAATAGGAGATGTCGGAGATGCGCAGCATGGGCGCGATGTGGCAGGGCGGGCCTGCGCGGTCAATGCCTGCCTGCGGGCGCTGGTGCAGGGCTGTGCGGAATGGTAGCGATGCGGCATCGGCCCTTTCCGGACCCCGCGCCCCCCGTGATCGCCCCCGCCCGCACCCCGCCGCATCTTGGCACCATGATCCTGCTCGTCGGGCTCACGGTGCTGACGCTCAACATGTTCCTGCCCGCGCTGCCGCGCATGGCCGAGGGGTTTGGCGTCAGCGAGGGGACGATGGGGCTGGCGGTCTCGGCCTACATGGTGGCGGCGGGCGTGCTGCAGCTGATGCTCGGGCCGGTCTCGGACCTTCTGGGGCGGCGCCCCGTCATACTGGCGGCGATGGCGGTCTACGCGCTGGCCTCGCTCGGGGCGGTGCTGGCGACGGATTTCGAGGTGTTTCTCGCCTGCAGGCTGGTGCAGGCGCTGGTGCTGGCGGGCAGCATCGTGGGGCTGGCGACCTTGCGCGACATGTATGACACGCGCGACGCGGCGGGGAAGATGGGCACCATCGCCGCGGCCATGGCGATCGCGCCGATGATCGGACCCGCGATCGGGGGCGTGCTGGATACGCTGATCGGCTGGCGGGCGATCTTCGGGCTTTATGCGGGGCTGGGCGTGGTCGCGCTGGCGCTGGTCTGGGCCGATTGGGGCGAAACGCGGGTGCGCGTCCGGCGATCCCCGCGCGAGCAGGTGGCGGCCTATCGCGCGCTCTTGGGATCGGGGCTGTTCTGGGCCTATGCGCTTTGCACGGGCGTGTCGGTGGGCACCTTCTACATCTTCCTGACCGGTGCGCCCTTCGTGGCGCAGGCGGAATTCGGGCTGTCCTCCACATGGGTGGGCGTGGGGCTCGGCTCGATCACCGGGGGCTACATGATCGGCTCGGCCGTCACCGCGCGGCTCTCGCCCCGGCTGGGGCTGGCGCCGATGATCCTTGCCGGGCGGTCGCTGGCACTGGCCGGGCGCTGCGTGGGGGCAGGGGTGTTCGCCGTGGGCTATTCGCACCCGCTGGTGCTGTTCGCCGCGACGACCTGCGTGGGGCTGGGCAACGGGCTGACGCTGTCCAACACGAACGCGGGACTGATCTCGGTCCGGCCGGACCTTGCGGGAAGTGCCGCGGGGCTGTCGGGGGCCTTGCAGCTTTTCGGGGGGGCGGTTCTGACGGGCCTCACCCTGCCCGTCATGGCGGCGGGGGCGACGCCCCTGCGCCTTCTGGCGCTGATGATCGCGGCGTCTTGCGTGGCGCTGCTGCTGGCCGTGCTGGCCGTGCGCGGCGCGGCCCGGCAGGCGCAGGCCGATTGACGGCTTTCCAACCGCTGCGGGCCATGCTACGCGCCGCGCAAACCCGAACCCGATGGAGCTTACCATGGCCATTCAGCGCACCTTTTCGATCATCAAGCCCGACGCCACCAAGCGCAACCTGACCGGCGCGATCAACGCCAAGATCGAGGCCGCCGGCCTCCGGATCATCGCGCAGAAGCGCATTCACATGACCCCCGCACAGGCCGGCCATTTCTACGCCGTCCACAAGGAACGCCCCTTCTACGGCGAGCTGTGCGAGTTCATGGCCTCCGAGCCGGTCGTCGTGCAGGTGCTGGAAGGCGAAGACGCCATCGCCAAGTATCGTGAAGTGATGGGCGCGACCGACCCCGCCGAAGCCGCCGAGGGCACGATCCGCAAGGATTTCGCGCTCAGCAAGGGCGAGAACTCGGTCCACGGCTCGGACGCGCCGGAAACCGCGGCCGAGGAAATCGCCTATTTCTTCGCCGGTCTCGAACTGGTCGGCTGACCCCTCCAGCCGCGCAGATACACAGGGCCGCCCCATCCGGGGTGGCCCTTTTTCTGTGCCCGCAAGGTTGACTCGACCGTCGCGCGGCGGGTTCACTGGCCGCGTTGTAACGATTTCGAGGGTTTCACGATGAAATTTTCAGGCCTTGTCCTCGCGGCCATGATGCCGCTTCCCCTGTCGATCTGCGACCCCACTCCGCC
>JAOARA010000021.1 GCA_025211115.1 Roseicyclus sp.
ACCTTCTTCTCCGGGCCCTCTCCCTCGGCCTCAGCCTCGTGGTGGCCAGCGTGGTGATATTCGCGCTGATCGAGGTCATTCCGGGCGATCCGGCGGCCTTCATGATGGGGCTGAACGCGACCGAGGAAAACCTTGCCGCGCTCCGGGCCGAACTGGGCCTCGATGGCTCGGCGCTTGACCGTTACCTCGCATGGATCACCGGCATGGTGACGGGGGATTTCGGCATCTCCTACACCTACCGCGTGCCGGTGGCCGAGCTGGTTCTGGACCGGCTCTGGGTCTCTCTGCCGCTGGCCCTATACGCGCTGACGCTGTCGACGCTGATCGCCTTTCCCATCGGCATCCTTGCCGCGGCGACGCGGGGCACGGCCACCGATTACGGCATCATGGGCGCGACGCAGCTGGGCATCGCCATCCCGAACTTCTGGTTCGCCATGCTGCTCGTGCTGCTCTTCGCCGTCACGCTGCGCTGGTTCTCGGCGGGGGGCTTTCCCGGCTGGGACGACCCGGCCGCAGCCCTCAAGGCGCTGACGCTCCCCGCCGTGGCGCTGGCCCTGCCACAAGCCTCGATCCTTGCGCGCGTCATGCGCTCGGCGCTGCTCGAGACGCTCGACCAGGATTACATCCGCACCGCGCGCGCCAAGGGCCTGAGCCGCGCGCAGGCGATCCGCCGCCACGCGCTTCGGAACGCGCTGATCCCGGTTCTGACGATCATCGGCCTGCAATTCTCCTTTCTCATCGCGGGCGCGATCATCATCGAGAATGTCTTTTTCCTGCCCGGACTCGGGCGGCTGATCTTCCAGGGCATAACCCAGCGCGACCTGATCGTGGTGGAATCGGTCACCATGCTGCTGGTCTTCGCCGTGATCCTCGTGACCTTCCTTGTCGATCTCGCCTATGCGCTGGTCGACCCGAGGCTGCGCCGCAGATGAGCCGCCTGCCCCCCGCCCTCCTGATCGGTGCGGCGCTTTCGGGCGTGTTCCTCGCCGTGGCCCTCCTGTCCCTCGTCTGGATACCGCACCCGATCACCGGCGTCTCCATCGCAACCCGGCTGCAACCGCCCTCGGCGACGCATTGGCTGGGCACAGACCAGTTCGGGCGCGACCTCCTGTCGATGCTGATGGTCGGCGCGCAGACCTCCATCGCGGTGGCGCTGATCGCGGTGGGCATCGGCGTGGCGCTCGGCGTGCCGCTGGGTCTGGCCGCCGCCGCGAACCGCGGCAGTCTCCTAGACGAGATCATCATGCGGGGCAACGACCTGATCTTTGCCTTCCCCAGCCTCGTCATCGCCATCCTGATCACCGCGCGCTACGGGCCGTCGGCCACCAACGCGATCCTCGCCATCGGGATCTTCAACATCCCCGTCTTCGCCCGCGTGGCCCGCGGCGGGGCGCTGCCGCTCTGGACGCTCGACTACATCCTCGCCGCGCGCACCGCCGGCAAGGGCAAGCTGAGGATCAGCGCCGAACATATCCTGCCCAACCTCATGAACCTGTTGATCGTGCAGGCCACGATCCAGTTCTCGCTCGGCATCCTCGCCGAGGCGGCGCTGTCCTATGTCGGCCTCGGGGCGCAGCCCCCCACGCCCAGCTGGGGCCGGATGCTGGCCGAGGCACAGACGATGATCTACACGCACCCGATGCTGGCCGTGCTGCCGGGCCTTGCCATCGTGCTGATGGTGCTGGGGCTGAACCTGATGGGCGACGGGCTGCGCGACGCGCTCGACCCGCGGCTGCGGCGGGGGCGCGGATGATTATTCGTACGAATAATCACATCATGCGAATTTTCGTACGAAAATTCGGGGGCGCGGCATGATCGCGCTCGACCGCCTGTCGCTTGCCATCCACGTCACCCCGATCCTGCGCGAGGTGACGCTGCAGATCACGCCGGGCGAGATCTTCGGCCTCGTCGGCGAAAGCGGCTCGGGCAAGTCGATGACCGCGCTGGCGCTGATGGGCCTCCTGCCCCGAGGTGCCGAGACAACCGGCGCAGCACGGCTCGACGGCACCGACCTGCTTACGCTATCCGAGACCGACCTGTGCCGCCTGCGCGGCAACGAGATCGCCATGATCTTCCAGGAGCCGATGACGGCGCTCAACCCCGTGCAGACCATCGGCGACCAGGTCGCCGAGACGCTGACCATCCACGGCAAGGCCAAGGGCGCACAGGCGCGCCGCATCGCCCGCGACCGGCTGGACCGCGTGGGCCTGTCCCAGGTCGCGCTCGACCGCTACCCGCATGAGCTGAGCGGCGGCCAGCGACAGCGCGTCTGCATCGCCGCCGCCATCGCGCTGCACCCGCGCCTTCTGATCGCGGACGAGCCGACCACCGCGCTCGATGTCACGACACAGGCGCAGATCCTCGACCTCCTGAAAGACCTCGTGGCCGAGGAGGGGATGTCGCTTCTCCTCATCACCCATGACCTTGCCGTGGTCGCCGACATGGCCGACCGCATCGCGGTGATGAACCGGGGCGAGATCGTCGAGACCGGCCCGACCGCTCAGGTTCTGGCCGAGCGTCGCCACCCCTACACCCGCGCGCTCTTCGCCGCCTCCTCCCATGCGCCCGACCGTGCGCCACAGAGTGCGCCCGAGCCGCTGCTGGCCGTCGAGCGCGTCCACCGCCACTACCCCGGCCCGCGCCAGGGCTTCCGCCGCGGCCCACCCATCGAGGCCGTGCGCGGCGTCAGTTTCGAGCTGCACAAGGGCGAAAGCCTCGGCCTCGTCGGTGAAAGCGGCTGCGGCAAGTCCACGCTGACCCGCGCCATTCTCGGGCTCGACCCGGTGCAGGGCGGCGATATCCGGCTCTTCGGGCGCTCCATCGTGCCCGTCATGCCGCCGGAGCTGCGCGCCGGGATACAGGTCGTGTTCCAGGACCCCTACGGCAGCTTCAACCCCCGCTGGCGCGTCGAGCGCCTGATCGCCGAGCCCTTCCACCTGTTGCCCGACGCCCCCAAGGGCGAAGACCGCCGTGCGCAGGTGGCCGAGGCGCTGCGCGCCGTCCATCTCTCGCCCGACGACATGGCCAAGTATCCGCACGAATTCTCGGGTGGTCAGCGCCAGCGCATCGCCATCGCCCGCGCGCTGATCACCCGGCCCCGCATCCTTGTGCTGGACGAGGCCGTCTCGGCCCTCGACGTCTCGGTCCGCGCCCGCATCCTCGACCTGCTCGCCGAGCTGCAGGGCGAATTCGGCCTCTCCTACCTCTTCATCTCCCACGACCTGACGGTGGTGCGCGCCATCACCGACCGCGTTCTCGTCATGCAGGCGGGCGAGATCGTCGAGGAGGGGCCGACAGAGGCGGTCTTCGACACCCCTGCGCATCCTTACACCCGACAACTCCTTGCAGCCGCCCCGCGGCTTCCCGACCTGACGGAGCTTCCCGCATGACACCCTGGTTCGATCCTTCTTGCGTCTTCATCGGCGGGAATTGGCAGCCCTGCGCCTCGGGCGAGACGCTGCCCGTCATCGACCCCTCGACAGGGACCGAGGTCGCCCGCATCCCCAGCGGCACCGCCGCCGACATCGAGGCCGCCGTCACCGCCGCCGAAACCGCCCTTGCGGGCGATTGGGGCGCGATGCCCGCCTATGAGCGCGGGCGCATCCTCGCCCGGCTCGGGCAGCTGGTGCTCGAGCACATCGACCAACTGGCCGAGATGGAGGCGACCGACGTCGGCAAGCCCCTGACCCAGGCGCGCAACGACGTGATCGCGCTGGCGCGCTATTGCGAGTTCTATGCCGGTGCCGCCGACAAGCTGATGGGCGAGACGATCCCGTTCCAGAACGGTTTCACCGTCTACACGCTGCGCGAGCCGCATGGCGTCACCGGCCATATCGTGCCCTGGAACTACCCGATGCAGATCATCGGGCGCTCGGTCGGTGCCGCACTGGCCACCGGCAACGCCTGCGTCCTGAAACCGGCCGAGGAAGCCTGCCTCACCGCGCTCGCCTTCGCCGATCTTGCGCATCAGGCGGGCCTGCCCGCGGGGGCGCTGAACGTGGTGCCGGGCCTCGGGGCCGAGGCGGGCGCGGCGCTGACCGCGCATCCGGGGGTGCGCCACCTGAGCTTTACCGGCTCGGTGGCCACGGGGCGCAAGGTGCAGGCCGCCGC
>JAOARA010000022.1 GCA_025211115.1 Roseicyclus sp.
GGACTACACCGATCTTTATATCGACGGCGACTGGGTGAAGACCGAGGAGCGGTTCGACGTCATCAACCCGGCGACGGAAGAGGTCTTGGCCTCGGTCGCCTCGGCGGAGATCGCGCATGCCGATGCGGCGCTGGATGCTGCGGAACGGGCGATGGCCGACTGGGCCGCGCGCACGCCGCGGGAGCGGTCCGAGGTGCTGCGGAAGGCGTGGGAGCTGATGACCGCGCGGCTCGATCATTTCGCGCATCTGATCACGCTGGAGAACGGCAAGGCGGGCACGGATGCCAAGGGCGAGGCGACCTATGCCGCCGAGTTCTTCCGCTGGTTCGCGGAAGAGGCCGTGCGCGCCGACGGGCTGATCACGCGGGCGCCCGCAAGCGGCGCGCGGATCGTGGTGCAGCACAAGCCCGCGGGGCTGGCGGTGCTGGTCACGCCGTGGAACTACCCCGCGGCCATGGGCACGCGGAAGATCGCGCCGGCGCTGGCGGCGGGCTGCGGCGTCATCATCAAGCCGGCGTCGGAGACGCCCTTGACCATGCTGGCGCTGATGCCGCTTCTGGAAGAGGCGGGGGTGCCGAAGGGGGTGGTCAACGTGCTTCCCTCGAAGCGGACGGGGGCGCTGGTCGATCACATGCTGCACGACCCGCGGGTGCGGGTGGTCAGTTTCACCGGCTCCACCGGGGTGGGGCGGAAGCTGCTGAAATCGGCGGCCGACCAGGTGCTGAAACCGGCGATGGAGCTGGGCGGGAACGCGCCCGTTCTGGTGCTGAAGGATGCCGACATGGACACCGCCATCGACGGCACGATGCTGGCCAAGATGCGCAACCTCGGCGAGGCCTGCACGGCGGCGAACCGGATCTACGTCCATGAGAGCATCGCGGAGAAATTTACCGCGCGGCTGTCGGAGCGGATGAGCGCGCTGAAGGGCGGCGACGGGACCGACCCGTCGGTCGATGTCGGCCCGCTGGTGAACGCGCAGACGCGCGACAAGGTGGCGGAGTTCGTCTCGGACGCGCTGGCCAAGGGGGCCAAGCTGGAGTGTGGCGGCGTGGTGCCGAACGGCAAGGGGTTCTTCTACCCGCCCACGGTCATGTCGAACGTGCCGGAGACGGCGGATTGCGTGCATGACGAGATCTTCGGCCCGGTGGCCGCGATCCAGACCTTTTCGGATGAGGAAGACGCGATCCGGCGGGCCAACGACACGGAATACGGGCTGGTGGCCTATGTCTTCAGCGCCGATTTCAAGCGCGCGATGCAGGTTTGCGAGCGGCTGGATTACGGGATGGTGGGCCTGAACCGCGGGCTTGTCAGCGACCCCGCCGCGCCCTTTGGCGGGACCAAGCAATCGGGCCTTGGCCGCGAAGGCGGGCACGAGGGGATGCTGGAGTTCATGGAAACGCAATACATCTCGGCGGATTGGTGAGGGCAGGGCGATGAGCGAGATCACGGCAAGCCCCTCGACCCGGAAGCTGGCGCTGGAAAAGGGCGTGGACCTGGAGGCGCAGGCGAAGAAGCTGGGCCGCCGGACCATCGGGCCCGAGGACCTTGAGAGCGGCGGGGCGGCGGCCCCGGCCGGCGACACCTCCTATTGGGCGGTGGATCACGCGGCCCACGGCCCGGTGACCGAGGAACCGATGAGCCGCTTCGCGCAGGTGGCCGCGCGCAACCTGGCGGCGGCGCAGGCGCTGATCCCGGCGGTCACGCATCACGACCGCGCCGATGTCTCGGGGATCGAGGCGTTGCGCAAGGCGTGGAAGGACGAGGCCGCCGCGCGCGGCGTGAAGCTGACGGCGCTGGCCTTTCACGTCGCGGCATTGGCGCGGTGTTTGCGCGCCTTTCCGCGGTTCAACGCCTCGCTCTCGGCGGATGGCGAACGGCTGATCCTGAAGGATTACGTGCATGTCGGCATCGCGGTGGACACCGCGCATGGGCTGATGGTGCCGGTGATCCGCAACGCGGACCGCAAGGGGCTGTGGGCCATCGCGGCGGAGATCGCGGACCTTGCCGCGCGGGCGCAGGCGCGCAAGATCGGGCCGGACGAGATGGGCGGCGCGTCGATGACGATCACCAACCTGGGCGGGATCGGCGGCACGGCCTTCACCCCCATCGTGAACCCGCCCGAGGTGGCGATCCTGGGCATTACGCGGACGGAGACGGTGACGGTCTGGGAGGGCGACACGCCCCGGCCCGTGCCGATGGTGCCGCTCGACCTGTCCTATGACCACCGGGTGATCAACGGCGCGGATGCGGCGCGGTTCATGACGTCCTACGCGGGGCTGATCGCGGACCCGCGCCGGATGATGATCTGAGCGAGTCCAGTTCCGGCGCGGTCGCGCCTTCGCGGTAGCCGAACCCCGGCATGAGGTCGGAGGCCGCGAAGGGCGGACCCCCGTCCTCGGCGCGGGCGATCTGCCCCTCGATCAGCAACATGGCGTAGCCATGCACCATGCTCCAGAGCATCCACTCGGTGCGCCATGGCGCGCCGGGGGCGTCGGCCTTGTCCCAGTCGAGACCGTGGGCGATGCCGCGCAGAACCTCGTAGCTGGCCCATGACGCGGCCTGAAGCTCGGGGTCGTCGTGGTTGCAGAGCGCCTTGGAGAACATCAGGCGGAACAGCTCGGGATGGGCCAGCGCGAAGCGCAGGTAGCCGTTGCAGGCCGCGTGCAGGCGCGCGGTGCCGGGCGGTGCGCCCGTCGCCCCGCGGCGCATCTCGGCGGCGTGGCGGCGAAAGCCTTCGGCGGCAATGGCGGTCAGAAGGCCGCGCAGCCCGTCGAAGTGATTCTTCGGCGCGGTGTGGCTGACGCCCACGCGGGCCGCGATGGCGCGGAGCGACAGCGCCTCGAGCCCGGTTTCCTCGAGCAACTCCAGACCGGCCGCGATAAGCGCCGGTTTCAGATCGCCGTGGTGGTAGGTTTTCCGCTTTTCGGTCAATGGCTTCGGCCCTTCATGTTTCCAATGTAAATTTTTCTGCTGGACTTTGCAAGGCAACTGCGCACATGAATTTCCAGTGGAAATTTACGGTGGAGATTTGGCGATGACCCCCGAAGACATCTTCTCGCTGGCCGGGGCGGCGGCGGCGCTGGGCTGGGCGCTGCTTGTGCTTGGCCCGCGCCGCTTCGGCTGGCTGAACGCGGTGCCGCTCTGGATTGTCCCGGCGGCGCTGTCGCTGGTCTATGCGCTGCTGGTCCTGAGCCGGTTTTCCGGCACGGGCGGCGGCTTCGACAGCCTCGCCTCGGTCGCGGTGCTCATGTCGGATGACTGGGCGCTGCTGGCGGGCTGGGTGCATTACCTGGCCTTCGACCTGTTCGTGGGCGCGGTGATGGCGGCGCGGATGGACCGGGCGGGCGTGGGCCGCGTGGTGCAGGCCCCGATCCTGATCTCGATCTTCATGCTGGGGCCGCTGGGCTTCCTGATCGCCGCCCTGACCGAGGGGGGGCTGCGGGCCTGCCTGATCCCGACGCAGACGCAGACCCTTGCCCTGAAAGGAGCCACCCATGTCGCTGCTTGATGCAAACCCGCCCGCGCAGGGCGCCGGGGCGCCGTCGCCCTTTCATGTCCTGACCGTGGTCTCGGCGGTTCTGCTGGCCCTGACGCTCGGCTGGGCCTTGGTCGATGCGCGGCTGATCGCGGGTGTGCCGGTCTGGCTGAAGCCGCTGAAATTCGCGCTGAGTTTCGTGGTCCTGTTCTGGACCATGGCGCTGGTCGAGGCGCGGCTGTCGCCCGGCTGGCGCGAGGGATGGACGCTGCGCGTCACGGGATGGGCGATGGCGGCGGCCTTCCTGTCGGAAATGGCCTACATGATCCACCAGGCGGCGCGGGCCGAGGCGTCGCATTTCAACCTGTCGACCCCGTTTCACGAGGCGATGTATCTGCTGATGGGCGCAGGCGCGGTGACGCTGATCGCGGGCGTGGCCGTGATGGGCGTGGTCGTGCGGCGCGATGCTGCCGCGGCGATGGGGCCGGGCCTGCGGGAGGGGGTCTGGCTGGGGTTCCTGGCCAGTTTCGTGCTGACCTTCCTCGTCGCGGGCTACCTGAGCAGCACGGGCGGGCCGTTCGTGGGGGTCCATCCCGAGGGCGCGCCGGTGCTGCCCTTGATGGGCTGGTCGGGGGTGACGGGCGATCTGCGCCCGGCGCATTTCGCGGCGCTCCACGCGATGCAGGCGCTGCCGCTGCTGGGGCTGTGGCTGGACCGGCGCGGCGCGGCCTCGGCGGTGCGGGGCGTGCGGATCGGGGCGGCGGCCCATGCCGCGCTGACGCTCGGGCTGTTCGTGCAGGCGTTGATGGGGGTGCCGCTCATTCCGTTGGGATGAGGGGCGGCCCGGACATGCAAAAGCCCCGGTCCGTGTGGCCGGGGCTTTTCCCGTGGCGGGCTGCGCGCCTCAGCGACGGCGGTCGCGGCGGCTGCTCATGGGCTGGAAGGCGACGCCGACATGGGCCTCGCAATAGGGTTTGCCCTGCTGCACGGGCAGGCCGCAGAAGTAGAAATCATCCGTCGCCGGATCGCCGATGGGCCATTTGCAGGTGCGCTCGGTCAGTTCCATCAGGCTGATGCGGCGGGCGGTCTTTTCGACCTCCTGCACCTTGGCGAGCGCCTCGGGGCTGATCTCGTTGGCGGAGGGCTGCGGCGGCAGGGGCTGGCCCGCGGGCACGATGGGACGGCGCAGCGGCGTGACATTGGTCGGACGCGGTGCCGGCTCGGGATCGGGCTCGGAGACGGCGGCGGGCTGCTCGGGCTCGGCGGGGGCGGCCTTGGGCTCGTCCTTGCGGGGCTTTTCGGCCGGCTTGGCCTCGGCCTCCTTGGAGGCGGGGGCGGGCTTGGCCGCGGCGGTCGGGGCGCTGCCCGCACGGTTCGACAGGCCGAGGCGATGCACCTTGCCGATCACCGCGTTGCGGGTGACGCCACCAAGCTCCTTGGCGATCTGGCTGGCCGATTGACCCTCGCCCCACATCTTCTTCAACAGCTCGACGCGTTCGTCGGTCCAGGACATGCCCGTCTCCTGAATTTGGGGCCGCATGGCGCACGACCCGTCCCAAGCCCACTCATATGGCCGGTCCGGGCCGGAATTTGAAGCCCCTTTCTATGCGCTGGGCAGGTGGTGGCAAGGTGGTGCCGGGTTGTTGCGCGTGGGGCGGTGTGCGAGAGTCTGGGCATGAGATGGTCGCCGCTTCTCCTTGCGGTTTTCGCGGGCTTCGCCCCGATCCCGGCCTTGGCCGATCTGCCCGAGGTCGCCGCGCGGCTGGCGGCGCATCCCACCGTGCCGGGCGCGGCCGTGGGCTGGGTCACGGCCGAGCGCCAGGGGCTGGCGGTGGCTGGCCTGCGCCGGGTCGGCGCGGCGGCGGAAGTGGCCGAGGGCGATCTGTGGCACATCGGGTCGCTGACCAAGTCGATGACGGCCACGCTGGCCGCGCGCATGGTCGAGGCGGGCGCGATCCGTTGGGAGAGCACGATCGGCGAGGTGCTGGGCGGGGTGCATCCGGGGATGGAGGCCGCGTGGCGCGACGTGACGCTGGAGGCGCTATTGCGCCATGCCTCGGGGATGCGGGCCAATCCGGGGCTTATGGCGCGGCTGGTGCAGGGGGACGTGGCGCGGGCCGATTACGTCGGTGCGATGCTGGCCGAGGGGCCGATGGGGCCGCGGGGCGGGTTTCTCTATTCCAACGCCGGCTATGTCGTGGCGGGCGCGATGCTGGAGGCCGCGGGCGCTGCGCCGTGGGAGGTGCTGGTCGCGCGCGAGGTCTTCGCGCCCTTGGGCATGACCTCGGCGGGGTTCGGGCCGCCCGAGGGGGACCAGCCGCAGGGGCATCGCGGGGGGCTGTCGGGCGGCTTGCGGCCCGTGCCGCCGGGGCCGCGCGCCGACTACATCCCGGCGGGGCGGCCTGCGGGGCGGGTGCATCTGTCGGGGGGCGACATGCTGGCCTACCTGCGGGCGCATCTTGTCGGTGATCCGGGGTATCTGTCGGCGGACAGCTGGGCGCGGTTGCACCGGGCAGAGGGGCCGGGCGATTATGCGCTGGGTTGGGTCGATGTGGATGGCGTCTTGCGGCATTCGGGGTCGAACACGATGTGGTTCGCGCAGATGCGGCTTTACCGCGCCGAGGGGGTGGCGGTCTTCGTCGCGGTGAACTCCGCCGTGTTGCAGGAGGTGCGCGGCCCGGTCGAGGCGGCGGCGGATGCCGTCTTCGCCGTGGCTACGGGCGGCGGCGGTTGACCCGTTCACGCCATGCGAGCAGCGCGGCCCCGGCGATGATGGTGGCCGCGCCGATCCCGCTGAGGGGCGTGGGCCGCACGCCGAACAGCGCCGCGTCGTAGAGGGCGGCGAAGACCAGCGTGAGATAGGAGAAAGGGGTGACGAAGCTTGCGTCCGCGCGCGCCATGGCGTTGACGAAGCAGAATTGCGCGGCGGCCATGACGGTGCCGATGGCGGCCATGCCCGCCCATTGCTGGGGCGTGGGCGGTTGCCAGACCCAGATTACGGCGAAGGCCGCGATGCCGAGGCCGATGGTGTTGTTGACGAGCAATATCTGGAGCGGGAGCTCGCGGCCCGAGAGGCGCTTGATGAAGATCAGTTCCAGCCCGAGCGCCAGCGCCGCGCCGAGCGCCAGAAGCGCGCCGGGGTCGATGCCTGTGCTGCCCGGACGGATCAGGATAAGCGCGCCTGCAAAGGCGATGGCGGCGGCCAGCCAGCGCCATTTGCCCACCCGTTCGCCCAGAAGCGGGATGGCGAGGATCATGCCGAAGATCGGGTTGAGGAAGCTGATCGCCGTCGCATCGGCCAGCGGGATCGCGGCGGCGGCGGCGAACATCAGCGTGACACCGGACCAGCCGCAGAGCGTGCGGGCGGTGTGGGTCTTGAGGTCGGGGCGGGTGAGGCGGGGCCTCAGCGCCGCGGTGGTGGCGGCGATGACGAGCCACGCGAAGAGGAACCGGCCGAAACTGACCTGCAGCGGGTGCAGGGCGGGGCCGAGCGTCTCGGTGCCGAGCGCCTTGGCCAGAAGCGTCGTGCCCGCGATCAGCGCGGTGGCGGCCACCATGAAACCGATGGCCGGGCCGGGCGTATCCCTCGGGCCGTCGGGAAGAGCCGCGGGCGGCAGCGCGCCTTGTGGTGTCACCGGGCCGGTCATAGCGGGGCTGCGAGGACGGGTGCGATGGCGGGGATCAGCCCGTCATGGAGCGGCAGAGCGGGGTCGGCATAGGTGGCGAGGCTGGCGTTGACATAGGCCTCGAGGCTTGCGGCCTCGCCCAACGGGATCGCCCGTTTCAGCATGTGGGTCATGCCCGAGAGCGTCACCTGCGTCGCGTCGGGGCGGGCCGTGGCAAGCGGGGCGGCCTCGGACGGGGGGACCTGCAGGTCGGCGTCGCCATGGATCATCAGGACCGGCAGGTCGGTCGCGGCCAGCTGTGCGGCGGGGTCGGTCATCACCAGTTCGCGCAGGTAGGCGCGCGTGGCCGGGCCGAAGATCGCGGAAAGGCCCGGCGGCAGCGCAGCGGTCTCGGCGGTGCCCGTCTCGATCAGCTGTGCCAGGGCCGTGTCGAAGGCGGCAAGGAATGGGCGAAGCGCCGGTTGGGCGGCGATCTGGTCGCGCATGAGCGCGCCGAGCGGGCGGCCCGGCCCGGCCAGCAGGACGAGGCCGCAGATGTCGGGCAGGGCGGCGGCGTCGGCGGCGAGGATCGCGCCCTCGGAATGGCCGATGAGCCAGACGCAAGGTGCGCCCGTCTCGGCCCGCAGCAGCGCGACCCAGGCGGCGGTGTCCTCGCGGTAGGCTGCGAGGCTGACGGCGTTCGCATCGCCCTCGCTTGCGCCGATGCCGCGCTTGTCGATGCGCAGCGCGGCGATGCCTTGGGCCGCGAGCCCTTCGGCCAGCAGGCGGTAGGCGTCGCTGGCGAGGCCGAGGTGGGAATTGCCGTTGCGGTCGGTCGGGCCCGAGCCGGGCAGGATCAGCGCCGCCGCCCGCGCCGGACCCTCGGGCCGCTCGAGCGTGCCGTGAAGCCTGCCGAAAGGGCGCTGGACCTCGAGGGGCAGCGGATCGGCGGCGGCGGGCAGGGCCGACAGAAGCGCAAGGATCAGCGCAAGGCACCGCATCGGGACGACATCACACCCCGAGGCAGTGGCGCAGGATGGCCTTCTGTGCGTGCAGGCGGTTCTCGGCCTCGTCGAAGATCACCGATTGCGGGCCGTCCATGACGGCGTCCGTCACCTCTTCGTTCCGGTGCGCGGGCAGGCAATGCATGAAGAGCGCGTCGGGCTTGGCGTGTTTCATGAGCGCCTCGTTCACCTGGTAGGGGCGCAGCTGGTTGTGGCGGCGTTCGCGCGTGGACTGGCTGTCATGCATCGAGACCCAGGTGTCGGTGACGACAAGGTCGGCGCCCGCCACCGCCTTGGCCGGATCGCGTTCGATGGTGACGGTGGAGCCCTTGGCGCGGGCCTCGTCGAGGAAGACACGCTCGGGGTCGAGCGGCGGTGGGCCGGAGAAGGTGAGGTCGAAGCCGAACTGCCC
>JAOARA010000208.1 GCA_025211115.1 Roseicyclus sp.
GGGCCGTCCGGCTCGTCCGGGTCAGCTGGATCGGCGGGGGGCGTCGGTTCGTCGGGCGGTGGCGTGGGAGCGACCGGGGCCGCGGGTGTCTTTTCCGCGTCGGTGCCATCCGCGCCCGTGCCGGCCCCGTCCCCGGCCTCGTCCCCGGCCTCGTCCTCGTCCTCGGCGGTGGCGGCGTCGGCGGTGGCGTCAGCCGTGGCGGGGACAAGGGCGTCGCCCGTGTCGAGCAGGATGTCGGAGGGCGACAGGGCTTCGGTGCCCTGAAGCATCGCCACGGCGACGCCATCGGCGCTGACGAGGGTCATGCCCTCGTGCGAGGTGCTGTCGATGCCGATCCGGGGCGGTTCGGTGGTGCCGTCGATCTCGATCACGAGGTGATCGACGCCCGGCTCGAAATCGGTGACGACCGGCGGGCTGCCCGACGTGTCGGGCGTGCCGTCGAGGCGGAAGACATCCGCCCCCGCGCCGCCGGTCACGCGGTCTTCGGGCGCAAGGCGCAGGATGTCGGCCCCCGCGCCGCCGTCCAGGCTGTCCGCGCCCGCCTCGCCCATGAGGCTGTCGTCGCCCGCCTCGCCGTGGCGCGTGTCGTCGCCCGCGCCCGCGGCGAGGGTGTCGGCGTCCTCCGTGCCGAAGAGCAGGTCGGCCAGGGCCGCCCCCTCGATCCGGTCGAGGCCGTCGGGGTCGTCGGGCGCGTCTGCGCCGTCATCCGCGCCGCCGCCCTCGGGCTCGGGCATGTCGCCGCCGCCGTCGGTGACCATGCCGCCGGCGGCGAAGCCGATCGCCATCAAAAGGAGAATTCCACCTAGCGCAAACATGACGCGCCCCTCGTGCTCTTCGTCGTGACATCTCTGCGCGTTCTGCGCGGCAGGGATCGTCTTCTGACGAAGGCACCGGGCCACGGAGGGCGCGATGCGGACAGGGGGCAAGCGAATCGCAAGCAGCCGCCCCCGTGCCACCTTATCCTTCGAAACTGAGAAAACCTGAAGATCCGGCCGGAAGACCCGTCGAAAACGTATCGAACCTGCGTCGAATGCGCCGCGATGGGGCGTTTCCGGGCCGCTCGGGGCGCTGCCGGGACGGCATCTGCGGCCATGGCTCTTTTCAAACCGGTCGAAGGGGCCTATACGCCCGCATCCGCGCCCAGGGTGGCGCATCCCCTCCATGGGCCCTGCTGGACGACATCCCGGCTTGTGCCATCACCCGAAAAGGAGACCCCGATGTCGATCACCGTCGAAGAAAAACAGCGCCTGATGAAGGAATTCGCAACCAAGGAAGGCGACACCGGTTCGCCCGAAGTCCAGGTTGCGATCCTCACGAGCCGCATCGCCACGCTGACCGAGCACTTCAAGACCCACAAGAAGGACAACCACTCGCGTCGTGGCCTTCTGATGATGGTCGCACAGCGCCGGAAGCTGCTGGACTACCTCAAGGCGAAGGACGAGGGCCGTTACACGGACCTGATCGGTCGCCTGGGCATCCGCCGCTGAGGCGAGACGCCGTCATCGCAGGACTAAGGATCGGCCGCGCGGGGTATCCCGTGCGGCCTTTTCGCATCCGGGGCGGGCCCGCGGACCCCTGCGCGCACACGCAGGACGCGACTTGCCTTCTTTCCAAACAGCGGAAACTCGTGTATCGCGCGGGCATCTGAGACGTAACGCTTCGACCCCGGCGTTGTGCGAAGGACAGGGGTCGGCGGCAATGGGGCCGCCATATACACGGCAGACCCGGCAGGGGCCGGGAGGGCTGCCCGATAGGAAACGTTAGATGTTCAATATCACCAAGAAAGAGATGCAGTGGGGCGAAGAGACGCTCACACTGGAAACCGGGCGTGTCGCCCGCCAGGCTGACGGCTCGGTCATCGCCACGCTGGGCGAAACCAGCGTCATGGCCAACGTGACCTTTGCCAAGGAACCGAAGCCGGGGCAGGATTTCTTCCCGCTGACGGTCCACTACCAGGAAAAATACTATGCCGCGGGCAAGGTGCCCGGTGGCTTCTTCAAGCGCGAGGCGCGCCCGACCGAGAAGGAGACGCTGACCGCGCGCCTGATCGACCGGCCGATCCGCCCGCTGTTCGTGCCGGGCTTCAAGAACGAAGTGCTGGTGATGTGCACCGTGCTGTCGCATGACCTTGTCAACGATCCCGACATCGTGGCGATGATCGCGGCCTCGGCGGCGCTGACCATTTCGGGCGCGCCCTTCATGGGGCCGATCGCGGGCTGCCGCGTGGGCTTCGAGGATGGCGAATACGTCCTGAACCCGGCGGTCGACGACATGCACGACCTGCGCAACAACCCCGACCAGCGCCTCGACCTCGTGGTCGCGGGCACCAAGGACGCGGTGATGATGGTCGAGTCCGAGGCTTACGAGCTGTCGGAAGACGAGATGCTGGGCGCGGTCACCTTCGCGCATGAGCAGATCCAGCCGGTGATCGACCTGATCATCGACCTGGCCGAGGATGCCGCCAAGGAACCCTTCGAGTTCACGCCGCCGGATTACTCGGCGCTTTACGAGGTCGTGAAGGCCGCGGGCGAGGCGCAGATGCGCGAAGCCTATGCCATCACCGACAAGCAGGAGCGTGTCGCCGCCGTCGCCGCCGCGAAGGAGGCGATCAAGGCCTCGCTGAGCGAAGAGCAACTGGAAGACGCGAACCTCGGCTCCGCGCTGAAGAAGCTCGAGTCGATGGTCCTGCGCTCGGACGTGGTCAAGAACGGCCGCCGGATCGACGGCCGCGCGCTGGACCAGGTGCGGGCGATCGACTGCCAGACCAGCGTTCTGCCGCGGACCCATGGCTCGGCGCTGTTCACCCGTGGCGAGACGCAGGGCCTTGTGGTCACGACGCTCGGCACCGGCGATGACGAGCAGTTCATCGATGCGCTGCACGGCACGTTCAAGCAGAACTTCATGCTGCACTACAACTTCCCCCCCTATTCGGTGGGCGAGGTTGGCCGCGTGGGCTCGCCCGGCCGCCGCGAGATCGGCCATGGCAAGCTGGCATGGCGCGCGCTTCAGGCCGTGCTGCCCGCACCGACCGATTTCCCCTACACGATCCGCGTCGTGTCGGAGATCACGGAATCGAACGGCTCCTCCTCGATGGCCTCCGTCTGCGGCGGCTCGCTGTCGATGATGGATGCGGGCGTTCCGCTGAAGGCGCCGGTCGCGGGCGTGGCCATGGGCCTCGTGCTGGAAGAGGACGGGTCCTACGGGATCCTGACCGACATCCTGGGCGACGAGGATCACCTCGGCGACATGGACTTCAAGGTCGCGGGCACCGAGAACGGCATCACCTCGCTGCAGATGGACATCAAGGTCGCGGGCATCACGCCC
>JAOARA010000209.1 GCA_025211115.1 Roseicyclus sp.
CACCAATGCCGAGATCCTGCTGGGCGACCGTTCGGGCGTTCTCGCCTGCTCCTCGCCCACCGGCCCCGCCTTCGAGGGCGCGCAGATCAGCGCGGGCCAGCGCGCCGCCCCCGGTGCCATCGAACGGATCGAGCTCGACCCCGTGACCAAGGAGCCGCGCTTCCGGGTCATCGGCTGCGATCTATGGTCCGACGCTCCCGGCTTCGCCGAGGCGACCAAGGACACCGGCGTCACCGGCATCTGCGGCTCGGGCATCATCGAAGCCGTGGCCGAAATGCGCATGGCGGGCCTTCTGGACGCCTCCGGCCTGATCGGCAGCGCCGAGGCGACGGGCACCGCGCGGGCCGAGCCCCCGGGACGGACCCCTGCCTATCTCGTCCACGCCGCGCCCGACGCAGGCGGCCCGCGCATCACCGTCACCCAGGGCGACATCCGCGCGATCCAGCGGGCGAAATCGGCGCTCTACGCGGGCGCGCGGCTCCTGATGGACAAGCGCGGCGTCGACCGCGTGGACCGCGTCGTTCTCGCCGGGGCCTTCGGGGCCCATATCAGCCCCAAACACGCGATGGTGCTGGGCATGATCCCTGACGCGACGCTGGAGAATGTCACCAGCGCGGGCAACGCGGCGGGCCACGGCGCGCGTATCGCGCGGTGCAACCGCACGGCGCGGCAGAAGATCGAACAGACCGTGCGGAAGATCGAAAAGATCGAGACCGCGATCGAGCCGAAATTCCAGGAGCATTTCGTCAACGCCAACGCCATCCCCCACGCCACCGACCCCTTCCCGGAACTGGCGCGCATCGCCCCCCTGCCCCCGGTCGCCTTCGGCGCCTCGGGCAGCGCGCCGGGCGGCGGCGAGGCGGGCGGCCGCAGGCGGCGCAGACGGGCGTGAGAGGCCTTGACGCCCCCTGCCCCGCAGGACTATCTGGGCGTCGTGATGCGGGTATGGTGAAAAGGTATCACGAAAGCTTCCCAAGCTTCAGTTACGGGTTCGATTCCCGTTACCCGCTCCAAGGCTCCCCGATGTGACAAGGTCGACCGCCGCGGCCCGCCTTCCGCGCCCAGCCTCCCACGCCCAGCCTGCCCCGCAATCGCGCCGAAATCACCCTCAAACCGTGCCGGCCCCGCCGCATTCGTGCCCCATCCCTTGGGCACTGTGATAGGCGTGGAAGCGCCGGGGCACCCCCCCCATGGCTGCGCGGTTCCTCCCCCCAAGACCCGGTTTCGGGCCGCGTGCTTCCCAGGGCCGCGGCCCGTTATCCGTTCGGGGCCCGCCGCAGCCGGGCGATCAGCACCGGAACCAGCACCGTCAGGATGATCAACCGAAAGACGTGATGGGCCGCGACGAAGGCAGGCTCCAACCCGGTCTCCACCGCGATGGCCGCCATCACCTCGACCCCGCCCGGCGCAAAGGCCAGAAGCAGCGCCGCCGCCGGCAGCCCAACCACTCCCGCCGCCAGCCACGCCCCCGCCGCCGCCACCGCGCAGGCGATCAGTGTCGAGACGACCCCGGCCAGCAGCGCCCCCGCAAGGCCGCGCCGGTCGAGCCCGGAAAACCGCGTGCCGATGAGCGTCCCCATGCAGACGAAGGCCGCCACCGTCATCCAGACCGGCATCGTCCCCGGCGTCAGGTCCGTCCCATGCCCGAGCGCCGAGACCGCCATCGCCCCCAGCAACAGCGGCGCGGGCACCCCCAGCCGCCGGAACAGCAGCCCCAGCCCCAGCGACAGCGGAAAGATCAGCGCCAGCGACAGCGCCGAGATCGCGCCGCGATCCACCAGGTAGGCCGTGCCCTCCACCCCCCAGAGCGCCACGAGAACCGGCACGATCAGCGTCAGCATCAGCACCCGGACCGATTGCACCAGCGCCACCCGCGGCACATCCGCGCCGAGGTCCGTGGACAGGCCCAGCACGTAGCTCAAATGCCCCGGCGTCGCCGCCAGCGTCGCGGTCATCCGGTCGTAGCGGAAGGCGCGCATCAGCACGCCCTTCACCGCCAGCAGCACAAGGACAAGCGTCACCGTCAGCACCGCCAGCGACAGCGGCCAGGTCAGCGCGGTTGCGATCACCTCGGGGGTGACCGTGCTGCCGATCTGCACCCCGATCACAAGGAAGACCGCATCGCGCAAAGGGTCCGGGATGCGCGTGCGCAGCCCCGCCAGCGTGGCGATGGAAACCGCGGCCGCCGGACCGGTCAGAACCGCCGCGGGAAACCCGATCAGCCAGAACAGCACCGCGCCCGCCACCCCGACCAGGAGCGTGACAGTCGTATCCTTCCATGCCGTCGCGGTCGTGGTGGTGGTGGTCATGCGCGCATCTTCGCGGTCCTTCGCGCCCTGCAGACCCCGATTGCCCGCCAAGGTCAAGACGGCGCCGGCGCAGCCCGACGGGGGCTTGCGCCGCGGCGCAGGCTTGGGCACATGCGGGGACCATGGAGCTGCGCTATCACACCCCGCTCGACGCGCCCGCGCTGCGCGCCCTCGGCATCCCGGCCCCCTGGGGCTTCGGCCTCGCCGACCGGGTCCGCTTCGGCGAGATCGACGCGCTCGGCCATGTCAACAACACCGCCTACCTGCGCTGGTTCGAAAGCTTCCGCCTCCCCTACCTGCAGGCCCGCGGCATCACCGATTACGGCCCGGACAGCCCCCGGCTTGTCCTGAAACGCGCCAGCTGCGACTACCTGGCCGAGATGTTCAACGGCATGGATTACGTGGTGACGGGCCGCACGCGCGCCTTTCGCACCACGTCCTTCACCATGGAGTTCGCCGTCTGGCTACCCGCCCCCTCCGGCGCGCGCCAGACCGCCGCGGGCGATGCGATCATCGTGCTTCTGAACCGCGACGGGCCCGGCCGCCACCCGATCCCCGCTCCGGGCCGCCGCGCCTTCACCGAGATCGACGGAGCCCTCTGCGACAGCCCCTGACCCCGGCCCGACACCCGGCCCCACCCTTCGTCTTCCCCCAAATACGGCCTTCGGGAGCAACACAGCCCCCGCGCGCGGCGCAAACCCGCCGCGCCGCCCTCAGTCGCCCCTCACACAGGCAGTCCGCACCCGCGTCACACCATCCCTGCCCGCGCCACACCGGGACGCGCCCTTCAGCCCCGGATCAAAGCCTTGGCCAAGTCCCCCCTCCGTGGGCCGACCCCGGTCTTCCCCGGCATCATCCCCCCGCCGCCGGCGCGCCCCGCGCACGGCGCGGTGACCTGCCGCCGGTCCCCACAAACACCCATGCACGCACCCGCCCGCCGCGGGCGCTGCGACCCCCCCCCCCCCCCCCGCGGCGCCCAGCAGG
>JAOARA010000210.1 GCA_025211115.1 Roseicyclus sp.
GCGTGAGCAGGCTGGTCAGGAGGGCGAAGCCCGCCACGCCAAGGGTCAGCACGTTGAGCGCGCCGGTGATGCGAAAGGTCTGGTCGAAGACCTGCAGCGAAAAGGCCTTGATCTGGGACTGGTTGATGACGGCATCGGGCGGCAGGCCGAAGTCTTCGCGCAATGCGCTGGCCAGCGCGGGGGCGTCTTGGGGCGGGACGCGCAGGGCGAAGCGGGTGGCGGTGAGGTTCGGAAACGTCTCTGACAGGCGGTGCAGGGTCACGATCGCCTGTGCCTGCGTGTTGCCGTAGTCGGAATAGATCGCGGCGATGGGCAGGGTCAGGCCGGGGGCAAGGTCCAGCCGGTCGCCCAGCGACAGACCCGCGAAGCGGGCGATCTGTTCGTTGACGAAGACGGCCTCGCCATTGGCGAGCCTGTCCCATGCGTCGGGCGTGGATTGGAGAAGCGGCCAGTTCTCGCGGAAGGTGGGGTGGTCGGCCTGCCCGAACAGGTCGCCGGGGCGGCCCGCCAGCGTGACCTCGGCGCTGAGGATCGGCAGGATCGCCGTGGTGCGCGGCGCAAGCCACGCGGTCAGGCGCGCGGCTTCGTCGGCGTCGGCGGCGGTGACGTAAAGCTCGGCCGCGAGGCGCTGGTCGAGCCAGCCGAGGAAGGTGCCGCGGAAGCTGCCGACCATGGTCGAGACGCCGATATTCGCGGCGAGCGCCAGCATCAGCGCCATGAGCGCCAGCGACAGGCCCGGCAGTTGCTGGCGGGTGTCGGCGAAGAGCCATTCGGCGAAGGGGCCGCGGGCGCTGCGGGTGGCGAGGCGCAGGATCGTGGCGAGCGCGGCGGGCAGGAGGAGCGCCGCGCCGATCAGAAGCGCGGCGAGCGTGGCGAAGCCGATGAGGAGGGAACCGCCGGTGGCGGCGAGGATGGCGGCGAGGGTCAGCAGCGCCGCGGCGGCGAGCGCCTGCCCGCGCATCGCGCGGCGCGAGGCCTGCGCCCATGCCCGCGGCTGGGCGGGGGCGAGGATGGGCAGGCGCGCGGTGCGCCAGAGCGCCTGCGCCCCCGCAAGGGCTGCGCCCGCCAGCGTCATGGCGAGGGCGAGCAGCGCCCAACTGGGGTCGAAGGAGAGGCCGCCGGGCACATCCGCGCCGTAGAGGCCGCGCAGCGTGCCCGCGACGCCGGGCATCAACGCGGCGGCGATGACATAGCCGAGGACCAGGCCGAGCAGGCCGGAGAACAGGGCCAAACCCGCCAGTTCGACACTGAACGCGGTGATGAGCGTGCGGAGCGGCGTGCCGAGTGCGCGCAGGGTTCGGACACTCGCGCGGCGCTGTTCGAAGGCGAGGCCGATGGCGGCATGGACGATGAAGAGCCCCACGGCAAAGGCCAGCAGGCCGAAGGCCGTGAGGTTGAGGTGGAAGCTGTCAGTCAGCGCGCCGATGTCTGTCTCGGCCCCCGGCGCGACGAGGCGCAGGCCGGTGTCGGCGGGCAGCGGCGGCAGGTGGGGCGGCTGAGCCTCGTGCAGGATGAGGTAGGAGGGATCGGGCTGACCCAGAAGCCGCGCCGCGGTGCCGATGTCGGTGATCGCGGCGGCGGGGGGGACGCCCTCGCGGATCGCGCGCGGCGGCAGGTCGGGGGGAAGGGAGCCCGCGGCGGTTTCAGCGCTGGTGAGCAGGAGGCCGGGGGCGGTGAGGAAGGCGGCGAGGTCGAGGCCCTCGCCCTGCAGCGCGGGGCCGCCGGATTGTGGCGGGGCGGTGAGCATGTCGATGCCGAGCAGGCGCAGGCGGGCGTCGCCGTCGCGCAGCTCGCCCGAGATGACGGGCGAGACGGCATAGCCCGCGCGGCGCAGTGCGACATAGTCCGACAGCGGGATCGGCTGGCCGTCGGGGGCGGTGAGGCGGGAGAGCTGATCTTGGCCCAGCGTCGCCTCGGCCTCGGCATAGGCGCTGCGCGCCTCGGCATTGATCGCCTGCACGCCGGACCAGAGCGCGGTCGCCAGCGCCAGCCCGACGACCAGCGTCACCAGCTGGCCAGGGTGGCGGCGCCAGTGGCTGAACAGGGTCGAAAGGGCGGTGTAGAGCATGTCAGGCGGCCCGTGGCCGCTCGGCCAGTTGGCCGCGGGACAGGTGCAAGCGGCGGTCGAGCCGGGCGGCGAGCCTGTCGGAATGCGTGACCATCAAAAGCGCCGCGCCGGTCTCGGCCACCAGCGACAGGAGCAGGTCGAGAACGGCGTCGCCCGTCGCCTCGTCGAGGTTGCCGGTCGGCTCGTCGGCGAGGATCAGCTCGGGCCGGTGCGCCAGCGCGCGGGCGATGGCGACGCGCTGCTGCTGGCCGCCCGAGAGCTGCTCGGGGTAGCGCGCGCCGAGACCGGCGAGGCCGAGGCGCCGGGCCAGGTCGGCATCGCGGGCGGGGTCGTGACGGCCCGCGAGCCGCGCCTGGAAGGCGATGTTCTGGGTCACGGTCAGGGACGGGACGAGGTTGAACTGCTGGAAGACGAGGCCGATCGTGTTGCGCCGGAGCGCGGCGCGGCCGGTGTCGTCGAGGGTCGAGACCTCGGCCCCGTCGATGCGGATCGACCCTGTATCGGGGGTATCGAGCCCCGCGGCGAGGTGCATCAGCGTGCTTTTGCCCGAGCCGCTTTCGCCGGTCAGGGCCAGCGTTTGCCCACGGTCGAGCGTCAGCGATACGCCGTTCAGGACCGTGACGGTCCCATGGGCCTTGGTCAGGCCGTCGATCTGCAGAAGCGCGGTCATGGGGGCCTACCTAGCCGGGCCACGGCCAAGGGCTAGGGTCAGCGGAAGCGGATCGGCAGCGAAAAGCCGTAGCTGGCATCGGTCAGC
>JAOARA010000211.1 GCA_025211115.1 Roseicyclus sp.
CAGGTGCCCTCGGCGTCGCAGGTGGTCTGCGCGGGCAAATAGATCCGCGGGGTAAAGCGGCGCTCGGCCCGGACCGGGTATTCGCGCAGGGCTTGCGCGTCGCATTGCGCCAGATCCGCGGCCCGCGTGGGAAGGTCCACGCCCTCGGCGTAATAGACGGTGGTGTCCTCGCAGGCCGACAGCGCGAGCGACATGATCACCAAGGCGACGAACGGGCGCATCCGCGCTCCCCCGGTCTGAAAGGTTGGCGAAACGCTAGCGCGGCCCTGCGTGTCTGTCCAGCGTCAGATCGTGACCATCAGCCGTTCAAGCCCATGGAAATGATAGATATTCGCGTAGCGGGGCGGTTCGGCGAGGCGCAGTCGGGGGTGGGTCTCGAAGAGGATCGGCAGCGCGACCTGCAATTCGAGCCGCGCCAGCGGCGCACCGACGCAGAAATGCAGCCCCGCGCCGAAGGCGAGGTTGGCGGGCCCGTCGCCGCGCGCGGGGCGGAAGGCCGCGGCCTCGGCATAGGCGCTTTCGTCCCGGCCCGCGGAGGCGAGCAGCAGCCCCACCGCGTCGCCGCGGCGGAAGGTATGGTCGAAGAGCGTGACATCCTCGAAGGCGGTGCGGGTGAAAAGGTGCAGGGGCGGGTCGTAGCGGAGGATTTCCTCGACCAGGGGCGCGGGGGCGGGGCCGGGGCGCGCGCCGGTCTCGAGACACAGCTTG
Source organism: Roseicyclus sp. (assembly GCA_025211115.1). Lineage (GTDB taxonomy): Bacteria > Pseudomonadota > Alphaproteobacteria > Rhodobacterales > Rhodobacteraceae > Roseicyclus. Next base: position 709 of record JAOARA010000211.1, read on the forward strand.
ATCCCGTTGCCCATGGTGTGAACCGTCGCCTCGTGGCCCGCGTTCAGCAGCAGGATGCAGGTGGTGATCAGCTCGTCCGTGGTCAGTTTCTCGCCCGCCTCTTCGGCGGCGATCAGCGCGGTGATCAGGTCGTCGCGCGGCTCGGTGCGGCGGCGCTCGACATAGTCGCGCATGAAAGCGGCGAAGTCGCTTGCGGCGCGGGCGGCCTCGTCCTCCTCCTGCCGCGTGCGGCGGGCCTGGTACATCTGCACCATGGCGTTGGACCAGCGCAGCAGGTCGGGGGCCATCTCTTCGGGGACGCCGAGCAGGCGGGCGATGACGATGACCGGGATCGGGCGGCAATAGGCGTCGAGCAGGTCGGTCTCGCCGGGGCGGATGCGGGCGGCGAGGTCGCGCGAGAGGGCGGCGATCTCGGGGGCCAGCGCCGCGATCCGGCGCGAGGTGAAGGCGCGCAGCACGAGACCGCGCAGGCGCGTGTGGCGCGGCGGTTCCAGCTCCAGCATGGAATGCGCCTCGACCGCGTAGAAGGGGCGCAGGTGGTCGGGGATGTCGGGTTGCTCGATCGGCTCCCGCCCGAAGCGGCGGTCGCGCAGGAGCGTGTTGACGGCCGCGTGGGTGGTGGCCATCGGCATGGCGTAGTCCTCCCACCAGACCAGCGGGCCTGCGGCGCGGGCGCGGCTGTAGAACGGGGAGGGGTCCTGCACGAAGGCGGGATCGGTGGGGGATTGGGACAGGCGCTGCATGGGGGGCTTCTTGCCATGCCGCCGCGTGTCGGGCCAGCGTGGGAGTCCGTATTTGTGGAAAGGTGAAGGGAAAGGGGGCGCGTTAACCTTGATGCGGGGTTAACGCGCCACCGGGTCTTGTGGTCAGTCCGCGCCGCGCACCGGGATGGTGGCGTCGGGGCGGGGGTGGAAGAGCTTCTGGATGAAGTAGATGCCCACTGCCGCGCCGAGGCCGACCAGGTCGGTGACAAGCCCGCCCTCGATCATGAAGAGCGCTGCCACGATGAGGCCCGCGCGCAGGAACCAGGCGCTGCGCGCGCCCATGAACCAGCCCTGAACGCCCGCCGAGAGCAGGAACACCCCGAAGGTCGCGGTGAGGCCGGCGCGGATCACCTCGACCCAGGTGCCGTCCATCAGGAGGGCCGAGTTGTAGAAGAACATGAAGGGCACGATGAAGGCCGCGAGCCCGATCTTGAAGGAGGCGACCGAGGTCTCCATCGGGTTTGCGCCCGAGATGCCCGCCGCGGCGTAGCTGGCCAGCGCCACGGGGGGCGTGATGGCCGAGACGACGGCGAAGTAGAAGACGAAGAAATGCGCCGTCAGCGTCGGGATGCCCAGCTGGATCAGGCCCGGTGCCACGACCGAGGCCGCCACCGCGTAGGCCGCCGTCGTGGGCATGCCCATGCCCAAGAGGATGGCGATGCACATGGCGAAGAAGAGCGCGATCAGCTGGCTGACGCCCGCGAGGTCCAGCAGCACCGCCGAGAAGCGCGCGCCCACGCCGGTGAGCGAGATGACCCCCACGATGATGCCCGCGCAGGCGCAGACCGCGATGATCTGGATCGACATGACGCCGGCCAGCTCGAAGGCCTTGAGGATCGCGCGCGGTCCCATTCCGGCGACCGCCGCTTCGGGCAGGCTTCCGGGGAAGAGACGGATCATCATGACCGGCATCCAGGAGACCACGGCCGCGGCGACGGTGGCGAGCGTGCCCGCCCGGATCACCGAGTAGCCGAGGAAAAGGGCCACGATCAGGATGATGATCGGCACGAAGAGGTAGAGCTGCTTGAGCAGGGCCGCGAGTTTCGGCAGCTCGTCCTCGCGCATGCCGCGCATGTTGAGCTTGGCCGCTTCGAAATCGACCATGAAGTAGATCGAGGCGAAGTAGAGGATCGCCGGGATGATCGCGGCGATGGCGATCTCCTGGTAGGGGATGCCGGTGATCTCGGCCATGATGAAGGCGCCCGCGCCCATGATGGGCGGCATGATCTGCCCGCCGGTCGAGGCCGCGGCCTCGATCGCGCCGGCGGTCTTGCGCTGGTAGCCGACCTTTTTCATCGGCGGGATGGTGAGCGAGCCGGTGGCCACCACGTTGCCCGCCGAGGTGCCGTTGATCATGCCCATGAGACCCGAGGCGAAGATCGCCACCTTGGCCGGTCCCCCGCGTGCGCGGCCCGCGGCGGCGAAGGCGAAGTTGACGAAGTAGTCGCCCACCTTGGAGGCCTGCAGGAAGGCCGCGAAGATGATGAAGAGGATGATGTAGGTCGAGGAGACCGCCGTGGTCGGCCCGAGGATGCCCGCGTCGGTGTAGACGAAGCCGAAGAAGCGCTGCCAGGTGAAGGAGGATTGCACGGCGAGGATGCCGGGCAGCAGGTGCGCGGTGAAAGTGTAGACGAGGAAGACGCCGGTGATGATCACGAGGGCGAGGCCCGCGACGCGGCGCGTCAGCTCAAGGATCAGCGCCGAGCCCGCGGTGGCGGCGAAGGCCACGCCGATGGGCACGAAGGGCGTGCCGACCGAGTTGCGCGCGGCGGTGCCGTAGATCGCCACGAGGTAGATCGCCAGCACGATGGCCGAGAGCGCCAGCACGATGTCCGAGGCGGTGAACTGCCCGCGGTCGCGGCGCTCGAACCAGCCGGTGAGGATGGCGCCCAGCGTTGCGATCAGCAGCGGGATGCCGAACCAGCGCACCTCGGTCTGGTAGATCTCGGTGCCGGGGAAGGCGGCCCATGTTGTCAGCCCGCCCATCTGCGGCAGCTCGCCCGAGTTGATCATGTTGAGAAAGCCGATGGCCGTGGCCCCCGCGACAAGCGCGGGGATGGCAAGCAGGCCCGCGAGCAGCGTCACGATCCGGTTGCCGGAGCGCGCGGGCGCGTCATCGGAAAACGCATGGGCCGAGAACAGCAGGTAGCCCAGCGCCAGCGCGCCCGAGATATGGACGATGCGGAAGTTCCAGGTCTCCATCGGGAACTGCGGCAGGAAGGGCAGCTCGATCCCGGTCCAGTCCGAGAGCGACACGCCGTTCAGCGCGAGCATGTGGAACATGGCGTAGAGTGTCGAGATCGTGGCGATCACGATATAGGACGTGCCGGTGAAGAGACGGCGGTTGGCCTCGACCGGTTCCTCGTCGACGCCTTCCGCGACGACGACGCCCAGCGGGCCGTCCTCGGTCGTGGCGTCCGGCTTCTTGTCTTCGGTGTTCATTGACTCAATCCCCTGCGGCCGAATGCGCCGTTCCGGTCATGTCTCGCTTGGAAAAAGGGCCGCGCCCGGCGGTTTCGGGCACGGCCCCGGTCAGGTCGGATGCGCCACGCTGCGGGCGCATCCTGTCAGGGTACCTTGCGGGCGATCACATCGCGCCGTGGATCATGTCATCCGCGATGTCGGCGCCGGCGTTCTCTTCGAACCAGCGGGCCGCACCGGGGTGCCACATCATGACCGTGTTGCGGTCCCAGAACTCGGGCAGGGTCGAGGCGGCGGCGCGGTGGGTGTTCACCATGCGCTCGTTGTCCGACATCACCGCGTCCACGACCGCGTAGATGAAGCTTTCGGGCAGGTCGCAGTTGGCGATGGCGAAGTTCCACATCGACACCGAGCGGGCCGGGGCCTCGAGCGTGGTGTAGGTGTTGGCCGCGATGTCGAAGCCCGCGACGGGGAAGGCCTCGATGATCTGGGCCTGCTCTTCCTCGGTGAACTCGATGATGTTGATCTCGGTCTGCACCTCGAGCTGCGAGACCGCCGGAACCGGCACGCCGGCCGCGAAGGCGATCACGTCAAGCAGGCCGTCCTGCAGCTGACCGCCGAGGTCGGACCAGCCGCCGTTGCGGCGCTCGAACTCGACGCCGAGGGTTTCCATCATCTGCGGGAAGTAGGTGTCCGAGGTGGAACCCGCGGGGCCGAAGCCGATGCGCGCGCCCGCCGGGATTTCGGCGACCGAGGTGATGCCCGAGGAGGCCAGCGCCGTGATCGAGAAGGGCGTCTGGTACATCGGGAACATCGCGCAGGCGTTGGTCATCTGCAGGCCGGGTGCGATCGGGTTGGTGCCGTTGATCGATTCGGCGGCGGGGCCCATGGTGGTCATGCCGAAGGGCAGCTCGCCGGTGTGGACCAGCGCCATGTTCTGCATCGGGCCGCCGGTGACTTCCGCGCCACCCGAGACGCCGAGAACCTCGGACACGATGCCGGCCCAGCCGGAGCCGTAGCCGAAATAGGTGCCGCCCTGCGAGCCGGTGCCGACGGTGAAGCTTTCCGGCCAGCCTTCACGGTCGGCATGGGCGTCGGCGAAGGCCGCGGTTGCGGTCAGCGCGGTGGTCGCAGCAAAGGCAGCGATACGGGTAAAGGTCATTGGTCTCTCCCTGTTGAAAGATAAGCGCCCGGCTCCCTCCGGGCCGCTTGGTGCAGGTCTGTGCGGCGCGAAACCCCGCCATGCAAGCACTGCATGTCCGGTTTGCGCTAACAGGATCGGGTTATTCGCGGGCGATGGGTGGAAACCGACCCAAAGCGCCGCGCGGCATGTTCCGGTTTCGACACATGCCCCGGCAGGGGGCCGTCCGATCAGTCCTCGCGGAAGGCGTCGCGGCTCAGGCCGTGTTTCTGCATTTTCTCGTAAAGCGCCTTGCGGCTGAGGCCGAGCGCCTCGTAGCTCGCCTTGAGGCTGCCGCCATGGGCCGCGAGCGTCGCGGCGATCAGCGCCTTTTCATGGGCGGCCATGCTGTCGGCCAACGTGCCGCTTGCGGCGGCCTCGGGCGTGGGGGTGGGCGCGCTGCCCGCCTCGAGGCCCAGCGCCATCCGCTCGGCGGCGTTGCGCAGCTCGCGCACGTTGCCGGGCCAGTCGCGCGCCGCAAGCCGCGCCAGCACCGCGCCCGGCACCTCGGGCACGGGGCGGCCCGCGCGCCGCGCGGCGGCGTCGAGCAGGGCGAGGAACAGCATCGGGATATCCTCGGACCGCGCCGAGAGCGGCGGCAGGCGCAGGGTGACCACGTTCAACCGGTAAAGCAGGTCGGGGCGAAACGCGCCCTCGGCGGCGGCGGCGGTCAGGTCGCGCTTGGAGGCCGCGACGACGCGCAAATCAAGCGCCACCGGGTCGTTCGAGCCAAGCCGCGTGACCGCGCGTTCCTCGATCACGTGCAGAAGCTTGGCCTGCAGCCCCATCGGCAGGCTGTCGATCTCGTCCAGGAACAGCGTGCCGCCGCGGGCATGTTCGAATTTGCCGTAGCGCGCGCGGGTCGCGCCGGGAAAGGCGCCCGCCTCGTGACCGAAGAGCTCGCTCTCGATCAGCTCGGCGGGCAGCGCCGCGCAATTGACCGCGACGAAGGGCCGTTCGGACCGGGCGGAGGCCGCGTGAAGCGCGCGCGCGGCGACCTCCTTGCCGGTGCCGGTCTCGCCCTCGATCAAGAGGTCGGCATCGGTCCCGGCCACGGCGCGCAACTGCGCGCGCAACCCGGTCATCACCTCGGACCGGCCCAGAAGCCGCGCGCCGATCGGGTCGTCGCCCGGCGCGACCGTGCCCGCACGCAGGCGGCGGTTCTCGAGCGTCAGGCGGCGCTTTTCCTGCGCGCGGCCCACCGCCTCGACCAGCCGGGCGGGGGCATAGGGTTTCTCGAGGAAATCATAGGCCCCGTCGCGCATCGACTGCACGGCAAGGTCCACGTCGCCATGCCCGGTGATCAGGATCACGGGCAGCTCCGGGTCGCGCGAGAGCGCCTCGGCCATGAGCCCCAGCCCGTCCATGCCCGGCATGCGGATGTCGGTGACCAGCACGCCGGGAAAGTCGCGGTCGAGATGGGCCAGCGCCTCGGCGGCATTGGCACAGCCGATGACCTCCAGCCCGGCGAGCATCAGCGCCTGTGTGGCGGCATGGCGCAGCGCGGCCTCGTCATCGACGAAGAGAACGGGGGCAGGGGCAGATGCGGTCATTCGGCGGCCATCTCGCTGGGCGGGTCGGTCAGGTCCAGCTCGACCGTGAAGACCGCGCCGCCCTCGGCGTGGTTCGCGGCGGTCAGGCGGCCGTTGAAGTCGCGCACGATGTTGTAGGAGATCGACAGGCCAAGCCCCAGCCCCTGACCGGGGGCCTTGGTGGTGAAGAACGGGTCGAAGGCCTGCGCCAGCGCCTCTTCGCTCAGGCCGGGTCCGCGGTCGCGCACCGACAGGCGGCAACGCGCGCCCTCGGTCTCCAGCGCCAGCGCGATCTCGGGCGCGTCGCGGCGCTCCATCGCGTCGAGCGCGTTGCCGATCAGGTTCACGATCACCTGTTGCAGCCGCACGCGCCCGCCGGTGACCCAGATCTCGCCCTCGGGCGGGGTGTAGTCCAGCTGTGCGCGCGCGCCCTGCAGCCGCGGGCGCATCAGCTCGAGCGCATCCTCCACCACCGCCAGCATCGGCACCGGCCCGGTGCGGTCCATCGGGCGGCGGGCGAAGTTGCGCAGGTGCTTGGAGATCGAGGCCATCCGGTCGGCCATGCCCGAGATCAGGCGAATGTTCTCGCCCGCCTCATCGGTGCGGCCAAGCCCGAGAAACGCCTCGGCATTGTCGGCATAGGCCTTCACGGCGGCGAGCGGCTGGTTGAACTCGTGGCTGAGGGCGGCCGACATCTGGCCAAGGGCGGCCAGCTTTCCGGCCTGCACCAGCTCGGCCTGCGTCTTGCGCAGCTGTCCTTCCGTGCGGGCGCGCTCCTCGACCTCGGCGCGCAGTTGCGCGTTGGCGGTGTTCAGGTCGCGCGTGCGTTCGCGCACCCGCGCCTCGAGCCGGGCCTGGTCCTCTTCCTGCCGGGCGAGGCGTTCGATCAGCCGGATGCGCCGCTGCCAGATCGCCGCGGCGGTCAGCATGAGGGCCAGCGCCGCCAGCGCCGCGATGCCCAGCGCCGTCAGCGCCTGCGTCCGCGCCGGGGCGGCCGGCGACAGGATCGACACGCGCCAGCCCGCCGCGGCCACAAGGTCGGTCTGCATCACGAAAACCTCGCCGCCCTCGGCGGGGTCCAGCCGGATCAGGTCATAGCCCGTGTCGCCCAGCGCCGTGCGGCGGGCGGGCAGGGGGGTGAGACGGGCGATCGGGTATTGCCGCGTGCTGGCGATGGCCTCGAGCCCGACCTCGGGGACGGGGCCGAGGGTGCGGAAATGCCACTCGGGGCGGTCGGACATGAAGATCACGTTCGAGCTGTCCTGGACGATGATCGTCGCCGCGCTGTCGGCCCAGGTCGCCTCGAAGGCGTCGAGGGTGAATTTCACCGCCAGCACGCCGGTGATCTCGGTCCCGTCGATGACGGGGGCGGCGAAGAAATAGCCGCGCTCGCCCGAGGTTGTGCCGAGCGCATGGAACCGCCCGAGGCCGCCGGCCAGCGCATCGGTGAAATAGGGCCGGTAAGTGAAGCTGCGCCCGACGAAGGACCGCTCGCTGCGATAGGACGAGGCCGCGACCGTCAGCCCGCGCTCGTCCATCAGGTAGACATCCGACAGGTCGAGCGCCAGCGCGGTCTGGCGCAGCTGCTCGTTGACGAAGGGCACGAGGCCCGAGTTGTCGGGGTCGCGCAGAAGCTGGGCGAGGATCGGCCGCTCGGCCAGCAGGCCCGGCAGCGCCTCGGTCCGGCTGAGGGCGCCGCGCAGGATCTGCGTGGCAAGATCCAGCGTGGCGCGGTCGCGGTCGCCGATGGCCTCCTGGTAGGCGCGTTCGATCCTGGGAAAGGCCAGCGCGGCCAGCAGCACCAGCAGCGCCACCCCGAGGCCCAGCGCAATGCGCAACCGGCGGCGCTGTGCTGCGGCACCGGTGCGGGTCGTGGGAGGCGTGGCGGGTTTGGCGCGTGTCATCGGGGCGGCAGTATGCGCGGCAGCGCGGCGCGTGACCAGAGGCTCTGCGCTGGGGTGCGCGCCGCCGGGTGTCCCGTCATGGAGGCCGCGCGCCATTTCGCTGGCCAGCCGGGCGTCCGCTTGTCTAGGATCGGGGGCAATCGCCCCCTGTCGCCGGGGCCGCGCCAGAGGATCTGTCATGCGTAACCCGTTGTCCGCCCCCGCCATCCCCGTGCCTGTCGCCGCTCTCGCCCTGCTTGCAGGTCTTGCCGGGCCCGCCGCCGCGCAGGGGATTTCCTGCGGCGGGGTGGGCGATGGCGCGCCCTGGCTGGGCCAGACGCGGTCTGGTTCGGATATCGCGGCGGCCCGCGGGCCGCTGGCGCTTGGTGCGGTCGAGGTGCCGCCGGGCACGCGCTTTGTCGCGCTCTTCACCCTCGGCGCGCCGATGGCCCTGCGCCTCGAGGCCGCGCCTGTCGATGCCACGGGGGACACGGTGCTGGAGCTGTTCGACGCCACCGGGCGGCTGGTGGTGGTGGATGACGATTCGGGCGGCGGGCTGGCCAGCCGGGCCGAGCCCGACCTGCCGGCGGGCGACTACTGCCTTGCGGTGACCGGTTTCGGCGGTGCCGGCGTCCGGGCCGATCTGCAGGTCAGCCGCCTCGAGATGGCGGCGCTGACGCCGGGGCTTGCGGGCGGTTTCGCGGGAACCGAGGGGAGCGCGCCCTTCGTGGGCGTGCAGCCCTGCCTGCCCTCGACCCCTGCCGTCACCCTGGGCCAGGGGCCGGTCGATGCGCAGCTTGCGCAGGGGCTGCGCGCCGTCGAGACGGCCGCGGCCGCCCCCTATTACCGCTTCACGCTGGGCAGCGCGCAAAGCCTGACGGTGCGCGCCGAGAACCCCGCGGCCGATCCCTATATCTACGTCTTCGACGCCTCGGGCGCGCTTCTGGCCGAGAACGACGATCACGACGGGCTCGACAGCCGCATCGATTTCCCCACGCCGCTGCCGGCGGGGGAGTATTGCGTCGGGGTGCGCGCCCTGTCCGACCCCGACCTGCCGGTCACGCTGACGCTGGGGGGCACCGATGCGCGCGCGATGCTGGCCGAGCAATATGCCGCCGGAGAGGTGCCGCCGCCGCTGGACGGGTCATGGCCGGTCGAGGATATCGGCCTTTTGCCGCCGCAGCTGACGCGCGATCTGCGCGTGTCGGGCGACAGCGCGACATGGGTCGCCATGGAGGTGCCGGTGGCGGGCCTGATCCTGATCTCCGCCGACGAGGTCAGCGACAGCGACCCCGTGATCTCGTTCTTCGATGCGGAGGGCGAGATGCTGGGCTTCAACGACGATGCGAACGGCACGCTGAACGCGCAGCTGTCCGCCCCGGTCGAGCCGGGGCGCTACATGCTGGCCGTGCAGCAGTTCTCGCCGGAGTATCAGGGCGTGATCCGCATCGCCATCGGCCGCTACGTCCCCGCGACGGAGTGATCCGCCGCCCGCCTCAGGCCGCTTCCAGCGCCGCGATGATGCCCGAGAAATCGGCGGCCTTGAGCGAGGCCCCGCCGACCAGGGCGCCGTCGACATTGCCGATGGCGAAGATCTCGGCGGCATTGCCGGGTTTGACCGAGCCGCCGTAGAGGATCGACATCGCAGCCCCTTCGGGGCCGAAACGGTCGCTCAAGGCCGCCCGGATGGCGTCATGCACCTGCGCGATCTGCGCGATCTCGGGCACGCGGCCGGTGCCGATGGCCCAGATCGGTTCATAGGCGACCGTCAGCGTCGCGCCCGTGACGCCGTCGGGGATGGAGCCCGCAAGCTGGCCGCCCACGACCTCGAGCGTCACGTCGGC
>JAOARA010000212.1 GCA_025211115.1 Roseicyclus sp.
CGCTGCTCGATCCGCTTCTCGTGCTCGCCCTGGATCAGGCGGTGGACATAGATGCCCGGCAGGTGGATCGCGTCGGGGTCGAGCGAGCCTGTCGGCACGATCTCCTCCACCTCCATGATGCAGACCTTGCCACACATGGCCGCGGGCGGATTGAAGTTGCGCGCGGTCTTGCGGAAGATCGCGTTCCCGGTCTCGTCGGCCTTCCACGCCTTGACGATGGAGAGGTCCGCGAAGATGCCGCGCTCGAGGATATACTCCTGCCCGTCGAACTCCTTCACCTCCTTGCCCTCGGCAATGACGGTGCCCACGCCCGTCTTGGTGTAGAAGCCCGGAATGCCCGCGCCGCCCGCGCGCATCCGTTCTGCCAGCGTGCCCTGCGGGTTGAACTCCAGCTCAAGCTCGCCCGAGAGATACTGGCGCATGAACTCGGCGTTCTCGCCGACGTAGGAGGACATCATCTTCTTCACCTGGCGCGTCGCCAGCAGCTTGCCGAGGCCGAAATCGTCCACGCCCGCATTGTTCGACGCGACGGTCAGGTCCTTCACGCCGCTCTCGACGATGCCGTCGATCAGAAGCTCGGGGATACCACACAGGCCGAAGCCCCCCGATGCGATCAGCATACCGTCGAACAGAACCCCCTCCAGCGCCTCAGCTGCCGAGCCATAGACCTTTTTCATCGCCTGTCTTCCCCTGATCTGGTGGTCGCCGCGCACCCTGCCGCCGCGCCGCGGCGAAGTCAACGCGGGCGGGCGCTCACGCCTCCAGCGCGGCCTCCATCTCGGCCAGCAGTGTCGAGCAATAGGCCTCGAACCGCGGTCCGGGTTGCTGCGAGGTGATGCGGTCGGCCAAGGGATCGGGCGCGGTGATCTCGCTGCCCGACAGCGCCTCGAGCACCGCATGCCCGCAGAAGGGGACATGCGCCTCGGAATAGCCGCCCTCGTGGGTCAGGACGAGCTTGCCGTCGCACAGATCGCCCGCCGCCTCCATCACCATCTCGGTCAGCGCGCGGAACGTGTCCGAGCCCGCCATCATCCGCCCCAGCGGGTCCACGCCCGAGGCGTCGAAGCCGCAGGCCACGACGATCACGTCGGGCCGAAAGGCGTGCAGTTGCGGGATCACCAGCCGTTCCATCGCCTCGAGATAGGTGGCATGCCCGCCGCCCGGCGGCAGTGGCACGTTGAGGTTCAGCCCCGCACCGGCGCCCGCGCCGCGATCCTCGAAATCGCCCGAGTCGCGGGGATAGTTCCGCTCCTGGTGGATCGACACGGCCAGCGTGTCCGCCCGCTCGTAATAGATGGCTTCCGTCCCGTTGCCGTGGTGGACATCCCAGTCGATCACCGCGATCCGCTCGGCAAGCCCCGCGGCCCGCGCCGCCTCGCAGGCGATGGCGATGTTGTTCAGGAGGCAAAAGCCGTTCGGGAAATCCGGCAGGCAATGATGCCCCGGCGGGCGCGACAGCGCATAGGCATTGTCGAGCCGCCCCTGCAGCACGTCGAAGAGCGCAGCCTTGGTCAGCCCCGCCGAGAGGCAGGCGATGTCATAGCCATCCGGCCCGAAGGGCGTGCGCAAGCCCAATTCGCCCCCGCCCTCGGCCGATTTGCGGCGGAAGGTCTCGACGTAGTCGCGCGGGTGGATGCGCAGCAGGTCCTCCTCGGTCGCGGGCTGGGCCGAGGGGGTGGCCAGCTCGGCCATGAGGCCCGTGACCTCGACAAGGTTCTTGAAGCGGCGCTTCGTCTCGGGGTTTTCCGGCAGGCCGCCCGCCGTCGGGGGCTGCATCAGACCGCCCACGGGCACGAGGAAGCTGTAGTTGCCGCCCGAATGCCAGAAACAGCGTTCGTTGACGAAAAATCCTGTCGACATGGTGCCCGTCCCCTTCCGTTCGGGCGCAGTATGTGGCCGCGGGCGGGGGGTGTAAACCGCGATGCGGGGGACTGTGGATGACCCTGTGAGGAGGTTGCGAAACGGCAGGGTCGCGGCCTGCAGTCGCGGGAAACCGCGCCCGGAATGCCGGATTGCGGAAAGCCGTCAGCGCCCCGGTTCGAGCTTGTAGGCCCCTTCCGGCAGGTCCAGTGCCGCGGCGAGGTCGCGCAGCTGCGTCATGGACAGGGTCACCGTCTGTTCACGGTCGGTCCGCGGGTCGTATTGCACCACGGTCACGCATTCGTCGAAGGCCGAGATGATGACGTCTTCCTGCAAGCGGACCCCCGCCTCGCCGTCATCGACAAGGGTGATCACGGTGGCGTCGAAATCGTGCTCGATGGTGAACATGTCGCCAGCCTAGGCGCGCCCGCCCGGCCCCGCAAGCCCGCGCGCCTCGCGCCGCATCTGCTTGCGGTAGAGCCACGGGGCGGCCACCCGGTTGTAGAGCAGATCGGCCAGTTGCCTGAGCCCCGGCATCATCGCCAGCCGTGCCATCCACCCCATGCCGGGCAGCGCGGCCCAGATCGCGGCGAAGGCGGGCACCCCGCTGACGATCCGCCCGTCGGGCAGGGCCGCGTGCATCCGCCGCTTCGCCTGGTCCGGCGTCAGCTGCCAGCCGCCCAGGTCGGCGCGGTTCAGGTCCTCGAAGATCAGCGGCGCGCCCGCGGCCGCGGCCCGCTTGCGGTAATGGGCGATCTCGGCCCGGCAGATCGGGCAGCGGTCGTTGTAGAGGATGCGGGTCTGGCTCATGCGCCCGGACCTATGGCCGCTCGTCCAAGGGTCAAGCGGGGGGCACAAGGCCGTGATCCCTCTGGACCATGCGGGCGGGGCGGCTAGGCTTTCGGGTGCCATGCAGACAGTGCGCCCCCTGATCCTGTTCCTTGCCGCCGCGCTTGCGCTGGCGGGCTGCGTGCCGGGCGTTGCGCCGACCGCTCCGCCGCCCGGTGAGGTCGCGGCCGAAACCGAGGCCGATCTGGCCGCCCGCGCGCGGCAGGCCGTGCTGAACTTCGAAGAGGTCGTCACCCGCGTCGAACCCGTGGCCGAACAGCTCTGCCGCGAGGCAACGCCGGACCAGCCCTGCGATTTCGTCATCTACGTCGACCGTGCGCCCGACAGCGGGGTCAACGCCTTTCACACGCTCGACCCGCAGGGGCAGCCCGCCATCATCTTCACCCTCGGCCTGATCGCCGAGGCTCGGAACACCGACGAGCTGGCCTTCATCATGGGTCACGAGGCCGCCCATCACATCGCGCGCCACATTCCCATGGGGCAACGCCGCGCCGTCGAAGGGGCCGAGGCCTTCGCCCGCATCGCCGAGGCCCGCGGGGAGGGGCGCGCCCGCATCGACGAGGCCGCGCAGATCGGCGCGCTGGTCGCCAGCCGCGAATTCGGCCAGCAGGCCGAGCTCGAGGCCGATGCGATCGGCACGATCATCGCCGCCCGTGCGGGCTATGACCCGCTCAGGGGGGCCGCCTTCTTCACGCGGTTCCCCGACCCCGCCCGCGCCTTCCTGTCGACCCATCCCCCCAACGCCGCGCGCATCGGCGTGGTGCGCCGGACGCTCGCCGCCCTCGGCCCCCCTTGATCTGCGTCAAGGCGGCGCGGCCCCGCGTCGATAGGCTTTGGCCATCGGAACGGGCCCATGCGCCACGCGAAAAGGGGTGATGCGATGCTTGGCAAACTGACACGCGACCGCCACGAGGGTCTGATGACCCGCATGGCCGAAACCCTCGGGGCGGATCTCGAGGCCGCGGAACTGCGCGGCGCGTTGCCGCCCGAAATGCGCGAGGACATGCTGCAGGCCTGCACCGGCTGCTCCGACCCGACGGCTTGCGGGCACTGGCTGGCCACCCATGATCGCGCCGAGGCCGCGCCGGGGTATTGCCGCAACGGCGATCTTCTGGCCCGGCTCGCCGCCGAGTGACACGTCCTGACCGGGGGCCGCCGATGCAACACGCCAATCCCCGCCCGTTGGGCGATGCGAAGCGCCACTACTGGCTGGCGCTCGGCATGGCGCAGGCCACCGGGGCAGAGCTTCAGCGCGCGTTGGAGACGGGGGTGATCACCCATGCCGACTGGGCGCAGGCGGTTCAGCGGTGCCGCGGCTGCGGCTGGGCCGAGGGCTGCGCCTGCTGGATGGCCGCGCAGGCGGCGGGCAAGGCCGCCGTCCCCGCGGCCTGTCCCAACGCCGAGCTTTTCACCCGCGCGGTCGCGGTGCCCGACCCGGCCTGAGCCCGCCCCTCAATGCGTTTCGCGCGCCAGCCAGTCGGCGGCGTCCTGCGTCGTCGCCAGTCGTTCCCAGGTGATGACCGGCACGTCGTAGGGGTGTTCGGCCTCGAGAAAGGCGACCAGCGCCGCGCGCGCGGCCTCGGAGGTCTTGAAGATCACCATCACCTCGGTGTCCTCGGCGATCTCGCCCTGCCAGTGATAGAGGCTGCGGACCCCCGCGATGATGTTGGCGCAGGCGGTGACATGTTCGGCCAGCGCCGCGCGGGCCAGCCGCTCGGCGCTGTCGCGGTCGGGACAGGTTGTGGTGACATGGATCATGGCCCGCAGTGTAGTGCCACCGGGCCGCACGGCTCAAGGCAGGCGGCTGCCCCAGAGGTCGTAATCGCTGGCCTCGTCCACCTCGACCTCGACGAAGTCGCCGGGGGCCAGCCCCTCGAAGCCCTCGTCGATGAAGAGATTGCCGTCGATCTCGGGCGCGTCCGACATGGTCCGGCAGGTCGCGCCTTCGTCGTCGACCGCGTCCACCAGCACCGTCATCCGCTGCCCGACCTTGGCGGCGAGCTTCGCCTCGGAAATCGCCTGCGCCTTTTCCATGAAGCGGTCCCACCGCTCCTGCTTGACCTCGGCGGGGACGTGATCGGGCAGGGCGTTCGACCGCGCGCCGTCCACGTTCTCGTATTGAAAGCAGCCAACCCGGTCGAGCTGTGCTTCGTCCAGCCAGTCGAGCAGGGTCTGGAACTCCTCCTCCGTCTCGCCGGGGTAGCCCACGATGAAGGTCGAGCGCAGCGTGATATCCGGGCAGTCGCGCCGCCAGGCCGCGATCTCGTCCAGCGTGCGCGAGGCCGCGGCGGGGCGCGCCATGCGCTTCAGCGTGTCGGGATGGGCATGCTGGAAGGGGATGTCGAGATAGGGCAACAGCCCGTTCGAGGCATCCGCCATCAGCGGGATCAGCTCGCGCACATGCGGGTAGGGATAGACATAGTGCAAGCGAACCCAGGCCCCGAGTGTGGACAAGTCTCTGGATAGGTCGAGTATCGGAAACTTCGCCTCGCGCCCCTTCCAGTCTGTGCCATAGGCCGAGGTGTCCTGCGAGATCACGAGGATCTCCTTCACCCCCGCCTCGACCAGCTTTTCGGCCTCGCGCATCACGGCCTTGGCGGGGCGCGACACCAGCCGCCCGCGCATGTCGGGGATGATGCAGAAGCGGCACTTGTGGTCGCAGCCCTCGGCGATCTTGAGGTAGCTGTAATGGCGCGGCGTCAGCTTCACGCCCGCGGGCGGCAGCAGGTCGACGAAGGGGTCGGGCGCGGGCGGCACGGCGGCATGAACGGCATCGAGCACCTGCTCGTATTGATGCGGGCCGGTCACCGCCAGAACCTTGGGATGCGCGCCGGTGATATACTCCGGCTCGGCCCCGAGGCAGCCGGTCACGATCACCCGCCCGTTCTCGCGCAGAGCCTCGCCGATGGCGTCCAGGCTTTCGGCCTTGGCACTGTCGAGGAACCCGCAGGTGTTCACGATCACCGCCTCCGCGCCCGCGTAATCGGGCGAGATGGCATAGCCCTCGGCCCTGAGCCGGGTCAGGATGCGTTCGCTGTCGACCAGCGCCTTGGGACAGCCAAGCGAGACCATTCCGATCCGGGGCTGGCCGGGGCGGGCGTCGTCGGAAAAGCGGGCGCGCGCGAGGTCCGGGCGCAGGTCGGGAGGGTTCTGGCTCATGACCGAGCCAGATAGCCCGTTGCGCGGCGAAGGGGAAGACAGGCCACCCCGCTTCGCGCTAGACTCCGCCGAAAACGGGCAAGGGGTGTGCGATGCGCTGGATCATTCGGCTACTTGGGGCGGTCGTCGTGATCGCCGCGCTTGCGGTCGGCGCGCTGTTCGCCGTGCCCACCGACCGGATCGCCGCGGTCGCCGCCGAGCGGCTGGGCCAGTCGCTGGGCCGCGAGGTGACGCTGTCGGGCGAGGTGCGCCCGACGCTCTGGCCGCATCTGGGCGTGCGCGCCGCGGGGCTTCGCGTGGGCAACCCCGATTGGGCCGGAGACGCGCCCCTGGTCGCGGCCGAGGCGCTGTCGGTCCGGGTGCCGTGGTCGGCGATCCTCGCCGGAGAGGTGCAGATCGACGAGATCACGCTGGTCGCCCCCGAGATCACGCTGGTCCGCGCCGCCGATGGCCGTGTCAGCTGGGCCTTCTCCGAGGCCGCGGAGCCGAGCGGCACGGCCCCGGCGGGCCCGGCCCGCCCGCTCACCATCACCGCGGCCGACATCAGCGACGGCGCGCTGACCTGGCGGGACGAGGCCGCCGGGCAGGATATCCGCATCACCGGGCTGGAGGCCCGGCTGGCCCTGCCCGACGACGGCACGGCCCGCGTGGCGGGCTCGGCAAATGTCAACGGAACGCAGGTGACGCTCGACGCCACGGCCGCGCGGCTGCCCGCGCTGCTGGAGGGCGGGTTGAGCGATCTCGAGCTTGCACTGGACTGGTCCGGTGGCGAGCTGCGCTTTGCCGGTCGCGGCGCGCTGGCCCCGGCGCTCGAGGGCGCGCTGTCGGTCGAGGCGACGGACCTCGGCCCGCTCCTGGCGATCCTCGGCGCGGCGATGCCCGACCTGCCGCAGGGCTACGGCCGCGACCGGCTGGCGCTGTCGGGCCGCGTGACCCTGACCGAGGAGGGCAGCGCCCATCTGCGCGAGGGGCGCGTGGCGCTCGATGACACCGCGCTTGCGGTGGCGCTCGACATCACGCCGGGGGCGGATCGCCCGATGATCCGCGGCACCGTCTCGGGCGCGCGGCTGGTGCTGCCCGAGGGGCAGGGCGGGGCCGCCGGGACCGATGCGACCGCGGGCTGGTCGCGGGATCGCATAGACGTGTCCGGCCTGTTCGCCGCCGATGCCGAGATTGCCCTTGCCGTCGATCGGCTCGAGGGGGGCGGCCTGTCCGTCGGGCCGGTCGATGTGCGCGCGACCCTCACGCGGGGGCGGCTGGTGTTCGATATCCGCGAGGTCGCAAGCTATGGCGGCAGCCTCACGGGGCAGTTCGTTGTGAACGGGCGCGGCGGCCTGTCGGTGGGCGGCGACCTGTTGCTTGCGGGGGTGCAGCTGCAGCCGGTGCTGCGGGATCTGGCCGGCTATGACCGCCTGCAGGGGACCGGCAGCGCAAGCCTGCAATTCCTGGGCGTGGGCAATGACATGGCCACGATCATGGCCGGGCTGGAGGGCGAGGGCGACCTTGCCTTCGGGGCGGGCGCGATCGAGGGGCTGGACCTTGCGGGGATGATCCGCACGCTCGACCCCGGCTTCCGCGGCGAGGGCGCGCGGACGGTCTATGACCAGGTCTCGGGCAACTTCACCATCGCGGATGGCGTGCTGACGAACGACGACCTGCGCCTCGATGCGCCCTGGGGCGAGGTGACCGGCGCGGGTCGCGTGAACCTCGGGGCGCAGACGCTGGACTACCGCCTGACCCCCGGCTTCATGGAGGGCGAGGCGGGCGCGCGCATCCGGGTTCCGATCCTTGTCTCCGGCCCCTGGGCCGGGCCCTCGATTCGCCCCGACCTCGAGTATCTCGCCCAGCAGGAGCTGGCCGCCGAGCGCGAGCGGCTCGAGGCCGAGGCCCGCGCCCGGCTGGAGGCGGAACGCGACCGGCTCGAGTCCGAGGCCATCGGCCGCGTGAACGAGGCGCTCGGCACGCAATTCGACGGCGCGACGACCGAAGCCGAGGCGCGCGAGGCGATCGAGCAACGCCTGCGCGACGAGGCGGAGCAGCAACTGCGGCGGCTTCTGGGGCAAGGGAACTGAGCGCGGGGCGGGTTTGGAGGCGGGGGTGGGGGAAATCCATCGTTGACCCAACGGCATTGGTGCGAGACAACTGTCTTACCTGTCTGCAATTGGGGAAGAAAAATGTCTGCTACCAAGAAAATCATTAGCGCAGCGGTCATCGCCGCTGGTTTTGCATTCGGCACCCAGGCCGGCGCGCATGAGGTCGTCAGCGGCACCACGCCGGTGCCCGCGCTTGCGCCCGGAGCCTCGCAGGAGTTCGTGATCAATTGCCCCGGTCACCAGTTCGTTCTGTCCGGAGGCGTTGAAAACAATGACCAACTTCGCGGTGCGCTGGGCCCGCTGGTGGTGACGGCGAGCTATCCCAAGTCCACGCGCAGCTGGGCCGTCGAGGTCACCAACGACAGCGGTCGTCCGCTCTCGACGGTCGAGGCACGGCTGACGCTCTACGCGCTCTGCGGCTACCACCACCACAGCCACTGAGGCCGCGCGGGGCCGATCCTTGCGCCCTCGTGAGACCGGGGCCGTCCCTTGGGGCGGCCCCTTTTTCGTGCCCGAGGGTCCGGGCGGAGCGCGATCCGGGCGGGACTGTCGGGGGTCACAGGGCGTAGACAGGGCGTACAC
>JAOARA010000213.1 GCA_025211115.1 Roseicyclus sp.
GGCTATGACCCGCGCAACTTCAACGCCTCGCATCAGGGGAGATCAGGGTTATGGCGGCAGCGGAACAGGCAGTCGGACGGCGGGCACGCGGCGGTGGCGGAGCGGCACGGCGGGCCGCTCGCTCGGCGGTCAGCTTCGAGACCGCGCGCTTCATCGAGCGCAACATCCCCAATCTCGAGATCCTGACCGACGAGGCCATCGAGATCATCGAGGCCAACGCCGAGACCGTGCTGGAAGAGATCGGCGTCGCCTTCGTCGAGAACCCCGCGGCGCTTCAGCGCTGGCGCGAGGCCGGGGCGGACGTGCGCGGCGAGCGGGTGCATATCCCCCGCGGGCTGGCCCGCAAGCTGTGTGAAACCGCGCCGTCGAAATTCACCCAGCTGGCCCGCAACCCCGCCCGCAACGTCGAGATCGGCGGCAAGAACCTTGTCCTCGCGCCGGTCTACGGCCCCCCCTTCGTGCGCGACCGCATGGGCGGACGGCGCTACGCGACGATGGCCGATTTCGAGATGTTCGTGAAACTCGGCTACATGTCGAAATGGCTGCACCATTCGGGCGGCACCGTCTGCGAGCCGACGGACATTCCGGTGAACAAGCGTCACCTCGACATGCTCTACGCGCACATGTCGCTCAGCGACAA
The DNA here is from genome assembly GCA_025211115.1 of Roseicyclus sp. GTDB lineage: Bacteria > Pseudomonadota > Alphaproteobacteria > Rhodobacterales > Rhodobacteraceae > Roseicyclus. Next base: position 641 of record JAOARA010000213.1, read on the forward strand.
ACCCTACATGGGCTCGGTCACCGAACCCGTCCGCGCGCTCGATTCCATCGAGATGTCCAAGATCCTGTTCGGCGCGGATGTCGTTGACCAGAACTGCGTGATGACCTCGCTCATCAACATCAACTCGCCGCTGACCTTCGACAGCGTGATGATGGGCGCGCTGGAGCATTACGCCGCCGCAGGCCAGGCCTGCATCATCTCGCCCTTCATCGTGGGCGGCGCGATGGCGCCGGTGTCCGTCGCGGGCACGCTGACGCAGGTCCTGGCCGAGGTCATGGCCGGCGTCGCCTACAGCCAGCTGGTGCGCCCCGGCGCGCCCGCGATCTTCGGCGCCTTCGTGACGTCCATCGACATGAACTCGGGCGCGCCCACCTTCGGCACGCCGGAGGCGTCGCAGATCACCTATGGCGCGGGCCAACTGGCGCGGCGGCTGGGGCTGCCCTACCGCTCGGCGGGGTCGTTCAACGGCTCGAAACTGCCCGATGCGCAGGCGGCCTACGAGACGGCGAACTCGCTCAACGCGGGGCTTCTGTCGGGCGTGAACTTCATGCTGCACGCTTGCGGCTGGCTCGAGGGCGGGCTGGTGGCCAGCCCGGAGAAATTCGTGATGGATGCCGACCAGCTGGGCGTCTTGCACAAGCTGGCCGAGGGCGTGCCGGTCGACGAGAACGCGCAGGCGATGGACGCGCTGCGCGAAGTGGGGCCGGGGGGGCATTTCCTGGGCTGCGCGCACACGCAGGCGAATTATTCGACCGCCTTCTGGCGGACCGGCGTGCTCGACTACAAGCCCTACGAGACCTGGTCGGAAGAGGGCGGGCGCGCCACCGATGCGCTGGCCGCGATCAAGCTCGACCGGATGCTGGCCGATTACCAGCAGCCGATGCTCGACCCGGCCATCGACGAGGCGCTCAAGGCCTACATGGCCGAGAAAAAGGCCTCGATGCCCGACGCCTTCATCTGAGCCCCGCGCCTCAGTTGACCGAACGCGCGGCACAGAGGATCGCGCTCATCACCTCGACATGGCGGCTGGGCGAATAGCCCAGCCCCCCGCCCATGCGGGCCGCGTTCAGCACCGCCTCTTCCTCCAGCAGGCGCTGGACGGGGCGGCGCCGCGCGCGGCGCTCGGCATCGCCACTGAGCGCGGCAAGACGGGCGGCGCGCAGCAGCAGGCCGGGGCGGTGCATCTGGCTGAGCCTCTGGGCAAGATCGGACATCGAACGGCCTCCTGTCATCGGTTGGGTCCGAGGCACAGGCTGGCATGACCGGGCAGGCTGTTGCGCACAGGCTTATCCACCGAACGCAATCCGCCCATCTGTTTACGAAAAAGAAACTATTTCGGGATTATCCACAGATTTTAACCATTCGGTAATCAATTCGCCGAAATCCTGCCGAGGTGTCCAGTCGCGAGGGAGATGGGACGATGACCTCGGCCATGGCCGATAACGGCCGCTTTTTGCCTGAATTTCCCGGTGCTTGCCCCGGTTTGCCCATCTGGGTGCCGGTGCCGGCGCGGCAGTATCTCGCCCATGTCTCGGCGGGCCAGTCGCTGCGCGCCATCGCGCGGGCGGCCGGTGAGCCCGCCTCGACCGTGTCGCGCCGCGTGCGGCGGCTGGAACGCCGCCGGGACGACCCGTTGCTCGACGAGGCGCTGACCGCGCTCGGGCCGCTGGTCGCGCCAGATCTTTCCCCTCACTCCAACCCAGAGGAGCCTTCCCACATGTCAGCCCCGTTCCGGTCCCCCCTTGGCGATGAAGGCACGATCGCGCGCGAGGCGCGGCGCATCCTCCGACGCCTGTGCGAAACCGATGCCGTTCTTGCCGTCGCGCAGGACATGGACAAGGCCGTGGTCCTGCGCCCCGGTCCCGGCGGCGAACAGACCCGCACCGCGGTCGTGGACCGCAAGACCGCGCAGGCCTTCGCGGTGAAGGACTGGATCTCCTGCCGGGCCGCGGGGCGCGTTGCGCGCTACACCATCACCGCGGCGGGCAAGGCCGCGCTGCGCCGCCTGATCGACGAGGATCGCCGCCGCCGCCACCAGGCCGAGCTCGGCTTTGCCGATGCGAGCACCCCCTTCCAGGCGCAACATGCGATCTGGGGCGAGGCGCAGGTGGCCGAGCCGGGGGGCAAGTCGCGCAAGCTCAAGGTCAATCTCGCCGAATCCCCCCTGGCCGTGCTGGCCCGGCGCACCGGGACGGACGGCAAACCCTTCCTCACCCCCGACCTCGTTCAGGCGGGCGAGCGGCTGCGCGAGGATTTCGAGCGCGCCCAGATGGGCCCGCGCGTAGGCCAGAACTGGGACCGGTTCCTGACGGGGGGCGACCGCGGCGGCTTTCTCAACGACAGCGGCCTGGCCGAGGGGCCGCGCGCCGCGCGCGCCCGCGTCTCGGACGCGCTCGACGATCTCGGGCCGGGGCTGGCCGACGTGGTGCTGCGGGTCTGCTGTTTCCTCGAAGGGCTCGAATCGGCCGAGAAGCGCCTTGGCTGGTCGGCGCGCTCGGGCAAGGTGGTGCTCAAGATCGGCCTGCAGCGCCTGCTGCGCCATTACGAGGAGCGTCACGGCTTCGTCCCCGCCCTGCGCGGCTGACGGGCGGCCTTGCACCGCCTGCAAGGCGGATGTGCCGAAATGAGGCATGGGAATTGGCCGTATTTCCGTTACATAGGCCCGGAACAGGAGGAGTGAGGCCCGTTCCCATGCGCGATCTGAAGATCCCCGACCAGCGCCACCCCGAAAAGGCGCACCGCCCGACCAATGCCCAGCCGAAAAAGCCGAGCTGGATCAGGGTGAAGGCCCCGGTGGGCAAGGGATACCAGGAAACCCACCGCATCATGCGCGAGCACAAGCTGGTGACGGTCTGCGAGGAAGCGGGCTGTCCCAACGCGGGCGAATGCTGGTCGCAGGGCCACGCGACCATGATGATCATGGGCGAGATCTGCACCCGCGGCTGCACCTTCTGCAACGTGGCCACCGGTCGCCCGCAGGAGCTTGACCTGTTCGAGCCGGGGCGCGTGGCCGATGCCGTGCAGAAGCTGGGCTTGAACCATGTCGTGATCACCAGCGTTGACCGCGACGACCTCGAGGATGGCGGGGCCGAGCATTTCGCCATGACGATCCGCGCGATCCGCAAACGCTCGCCCGGCACGACGATCGAGATCCTGACCCCCGATTTCCTGAAATGCGCCCCTTCGGTGCTGGAAACGGTGGTCGAGGCGAAGCCCGATGTCTTCAACCACAACCTCGAGACGGTGCCGGGCCTCTACCCCGAGGTGCGGCCGGGCGCGCGGTATTTCCACTCCCTGCGCCTGCTGCAGCGGGTGAAGGAGCTGGATCCGAGCATGTTCACCAAGTCGGGCATCATGGTGGGCCTGGGCGAGGACAGGCAATCGGTGCTGCAGGTGATGGACGACATGCGCGCGGCGGATGTCGATTTCCTGACCATCGGCCAGTATCTGCAGCCCACGCCCAAGCACCATGCCGTCGACCGTTTCGTGCATCCCGACGAATTCGCGGCCTACGAGAAAGCCGCCTATGGCAAGGGCTTCCTGATGGTCTCGGCCACGCCGCTCACGCGGTCGTCCTATCACGCGGGCGACGATTTCGCCCGCCTGCGCGAGGCGCGGCTGAAGAAGCTGGGCGTGCAGTAACGGCGCTGGTGGGCGGCACCCTCAGTAGGGGATCGTGCCGTCCTCTGCCGCTTCCGGCAGCGCCTTGAGATAGGCGGCGATGGCCAGCCGGTCGCTTTCGGGCAGCTGGCTGAGGTTGCGGATCACCGACACCATGTGCCCGCCCGCGCTGTCGAACTCGGGCGTGAACCCGTCGTTCAGATAGGCCGCGATCTCGGCCTCGGACCATGTCAGCGCATCGGGCGTCAGGGCCGGGATGGTGCCGCGCCC
>JAOARA010000214.1 GCA_025211115.1 Roseicyclus sp.
ATCCCCGCCAGCGCGAACTCGTCGGTTTCCTTCGGCCACGGACCGGAGGTCTGGTTCATCACGTCCTTCATCGCGTATTCCACGACGTTCACGCAAAAGACGCCCGTCTCGCGGATATTGGCGACGCTGTCCTTGGTGTCGCCCCGGTCCTCCTTGGCCGAGGTCGAGGCGAACATCACCTGCGGCGGGCCGTAGGCGACCGCGTTGAAGAACGAGTAGGGCGCAAGGTTGTCCGACCCGTCCGCGCCGCGGGTGGAGATCCAGCCGATTGGGCGCGGTGTGACGATGGCGTTGAACGGGTTGTGCGGCAGGCCGTGGCCATCCTCGGGGCGGTAGAACATCAGGCACCTCCTCGTGTTTGTGCGAGGCTTACCGGCGTGCTACGCCCGAGGCCAGAGGGCAAGGGCAGAAACCGCACGAATGTATCGGCTGGATCGGGAAACATCCCAAGACCGCTGGGAGGTCGAGGCGCTTTACGACCTGTGCTTTGCGCCGGGGCGGACGGCGCTGTCGTCCTACCGGCTGCGTGATGGCGTGCCGCCGGTGGCGAACCTGTGCCTCGTCGCGCGTGACCCCGACGGCATCCTTGCCGGTGCGATCCGGTTCTGGCCGGTCCGCGTCGGCCGGGCCGAGGCGCTGCTGCTCGGCCCCGTCGCTGTCCACCCGACCCGGCAGGGCGAGGGGCTGGGGGGCATGCTCATGCGCGAGGGGCTGGCGCGGGCCGCGGCCGACCGCTGGCCGCGTGTGTTGCTGGTGGGCGACGCGCCCTATTACGGGCGCTTCGGCTTCACCCGGCTCGACGGGGTCGAGATGCCGCCGCCGACGAACCCCGACCGGGTGCTGGGCTGGGGCACCTGGGATGGCGTGACCGGTCGCGTCACGCCCTGGGCGCATTAGATCTCGCATCGTTCCAACAGCGCGAACCGGTTCCCGCCACTGCGCAACCTGCGTCAGGCGCGCAGCCGCGCGCGGATCATCTCGGCGGCCTTCTCGGCGATCATCGTCACCGGCGCATGGGTGTTGCCGCTGGTGATCGCCGGCATGACCGAGGCATCCGCCACCGACAGCCCGCCGATGCCGTTCACGGTCAGCTCGGGGCTGACGACCGCGCCTTCGTCGGTGCCCATCCGCGCGGTCGAGACCGGGTGGAAGATCGTGGTCGAGATGTCGCCCGCGGCCTGCAGCAGCGCCTCTTCGCCGTCGACCTGCGGGCCGGGCTTGATCTCTGTGGGCGCGAACTCCGCCATGCGCCGGGTCGCCATCAGCGCGCGGGCGTGGCGGATCGAGGCCACGGCGACGCGCTGGTCGGCAGGCGCAGACAGGTAGTTGGGCCGGATCGCGGGGGCCGTCCGCGGGTCTGGCCCCGCGACATGGACCGAGCCGCGGCTTTCGGGGCGCAGGTTGCAGACCGAGACGGTCAGCGCCGGGAAACGGTGGAGCGGCTGGCCGAAGGCGTCCAGCGACAGGGGTTGAACGTGGTATTCGATGTTGGGCGTCTCGTGCTCGGGCGAAGACCGGGTGAAGATGCCGAATTGCGAGGGGGCCATGGCGAGCGGGCCGGAACGTTTCAGCGCGTAATCGAGGCCGATCTTCAGCTTGCCCAGCGGGCTTGCGTAGTAATCGTTCAGCGTCTGCGCGCCCGTGATGCGAAAGATCGTGCGGATCTGCAGGTGATCGGCGAGGTTCTCGCCCACGCCGGGCGTGTCCTGCACAACGTCGATGCCATGCGAATGCAGCAGCGTGCCTTGACCGATGCCGGACAGTTCCAGGATTTTCGGCGTTCCGATGGCACCTGCCGACAGCACCACCTCGCCCGCAGCGCGCGCGTGATGGGCCGCGCCGTCCTGCAGGAAAACCACCCCGGTCGCGCGGCGGCCGTCCATCGACAGGTGCAGCACCTCGGCCCCGGTCACGATCCGCAGGTTGGGCCGCTTGCGCACCGGGTCGAGGAACGCCTTGCGCGCGTTCCAGCGCCACCCGCCCCGCTGGTTGACCTCGAAATAGCCCGCGCCCTCGTGGTCGCCGCGGTTGAAGTCGTCGGTCCGCGGGATGCCCAGCTCTTCGGCGGCCTCGGCCACGGCGTCGAGGATCGGCCAGCTCAGGCGCTGGCGTTCGACGCGCAGCTCGCCGTCCTCGCCATGGGCGTCATCCGCGCCGCCGTGATAGCCCTCGGAGCGCCGGAAATAGGGCAGCACATCCTCCCAGCCCCAGCCGGTGTTGCCCAACTGCCGCCACAGGTCATAGTCGCGCGCCTGCCCGCGCATGTAGATCATGCCGTTGATCGAGGAACAGCCGCCCAGCACCTTGCCGCGGGGGTAGTTCAGCGCGCGGCCGTTCAGGCCCGGCTCGGCCTCGGTCTTGAGGCACCAGTCGAGGCTGGGGTCGCCCATCGCGTAAAGGTAGCCCACCGGCACGTGGACCCAGAGGCGGTTGTCGCTGCCGCCCGCCTCGAGCAGCAGCACCTTCACCGACGGATCGGCGGAGAGGCGATTGGCCAGCACGCAGCCCGCCGAGCCCGCGCCGACGATCACCACGTCCCAGTCTCCGAAATCCCGAAGCTCCATCGCGCCCTCCCTGCTGCTCCCGCCGTGGGTCTAGCCGCGCGCCTTGGCCCGCGTCCAGCCCGCAGGTGGGCAATCTGCCCACCTCCCGGCTAGCGGTCGGGCGGCGTCCAGTCGGCGGGCGGCACCTCGCGCCGCCTGAGCCGCAGCGCAAGGCCGAGCGCCACGCCCACCCCGATGGCGACCGTGAGGTCGGCAAAGACCGTCAGCACCAGCGTCAGCGCCAGCAGCACCCGGTCCGACACCCGCCCCGTCGTGGCGTAGCCGCGCCAGTGCTGGGGTTCGGACATGTTCCAGGCGGTCACCAGCAACAGTCCCGCCAGCGCGGGCATGGCGAGGTATCCCGCCAGCGGCGCCGCCGCCCACATCACGATCAGGATCGTGAGCGCGTGAAAGATGCCCGCCAGCGGTGTGCGCCCGCCCGCGCGGACATTCGTCGCGGTGCGCGCGATGGCCCCCGTGGCGGGCAGCCCGCCCATCAGGGCCGAGCCGATATTGGCCACGCCCTGCGCCAGGATCTCGGCGCTGGGCCGGTGGCGGCCCGCGACCATGCGGTCGGCGACCATGGCCGACAGAAGCGACTCGACCCCTGCGAGAAAGGCGATGATGAGGGCCGAGGGCAGCAGTTCGACCAGCCGCGCGGCGCTCATCTCGGGGATCACGGGGCGGGGCAGGGTGGCCGGCAACGCGCCGAAGCGCGCGCCGAGCGTGTCGACCGGCAGGCCGAACAGCGCCACCACCGCCGAGGCCCCCGCCACGGCCAGGATCAGGCCCGGAAAACGCGGAAAGGCGCGGCGCAGCGCCACGATGGCAAGAATCGTGCCCAGGCCCACGGCAAGGCTGGCGGGGGTCAGGGTGCCGCGCGCGTCCCAGATCGCGGGCAGACGCTCCAGCGCCTCGGCCCCCGTGCCTTCGGGCAGGGTGATGCCGATGGCGTCGGGCAGCTGGCTGAGGGCGATGATCGCGGCGATGCCGATGGTGAAGCCGTTGATCACCGGTTCCGGCACCAGCCGGATCAGGCTGCCCGCGCGCAAAAGCCCCGCGATGACAAGGATCACGCCCGCCATGAGCGTCGACAGCACCAGCCCGTCGAAGCCATGCTCGGCGATGACCCCATGCACCACGACGATGAAGGCCCCCGTCGGCCCGCCGATCTGCACCCGACTGCCGCCAAGCGCCGAGATCAGGACCCCCGCCACGATGGCGGTGACAAGGCCGGTGGCAGGCGGCGCGCCCGAGGCGATGGCGATGGCGAGGCTGAGGGGCAGCGCCACCATCGCCACGGTGATGCCCGCGACAAGATCGGCCAGCACGCTGCGGGGCGTGCTTTGGGGAAGGGTGGTCAGAAGCTTGGGCGTGAGCATGCGGATCGCCGTCGGGGCGCGCTGCCGGGGCCTGCCCCCCGCATCCGTTGGCCACCCCGATCCTTGCGCCGGCGCAGGCCGAGGCGCAAGGGGGGCTATCCCTGCCGCTTCAGCCACTCCATCATGGCCGGGCGCACCGATTGCGCGCCGCTGGCGCGGGCCTCGTTGATGACGGCGCGCGCCTCGCGCAGGTCCACCCGCCGCAGGAGCGATTTGACCGGCCCGATGGAGGCCGGGCGCATGGACAGCGTGCGCAGCCCCATGGCGGCGAAACACACCGCCTCGAGCGGGCGTCCCGCATCCTCGCCGCAGAAACTCAGCGGTGTGTCCGTGTCGCCGCAGCGATGCACGATCTGTTCGTGAAAGGTCAGGAAACTGACGTTCAACGTGTCGTAGCGGCGGCGCACGCGCTCGTTCTCGCGGTCGGCGGCGAAGAAGAACTGTTTCAGGTCATTGCCGCCGATCGAGATGAAATCGCAGGCCTCGAAGAACTGCCGCGGGGCGAAGGCGAGGCTGGGGGTCTCCAGCATCGCGCCGACCTGCAGCGTGTCGGGCAGGGTGTGGCCCAGCGACGCCTCGCGGTCCAGCTCGCGCATCAGGTGGTCGCGGGCTTCGGTGAATTCCTCGAACTGGGCGATGAAGGGGAACATCACCGTCAGCGGTCGACCGTTGGCCGCGCGGATCAGCGCCTGAAGCTGCATCCGCATGACACCCGGCTTGTCGAGGCCCACGCGGATCGCCCGCCAGCCGAGCGCGGGGTTCGGCTCGTCCTGCGGCTTCATGTAGGGCAGGACCTTGTCCGAGCCGATGTCGAGCGTGCGGAAGACGACGCGCTTGTCGCCCGCGGCATCCATCACGCGGGAATAGAGCGCCGCCAATTCACCGCGGCGCGGCACCTTGTTGCGGGTCAGGAACTGCAACTCGGTGCGGAACAGGCCCACCCCCTCGGCCCCCGAGGAGGGCAGCGAGGGCAGATCGGCCATGAGCCCCGCGTTCATCTGCAGCGACACGACGGTGCCGCAGAGGCTGACGGCGGGCTTGTCGCGGATCGAGGCGTAACGCGCCTGCGCCTCGGCCTGCATGGCGAGTTTGTCGCGGAAGGCCGAGGCAACGTTTTCCTCGGGGCGCAGGTGGACGATGCCCTGGTCGCCGTCGACAAGGATCGGGTCGCCGTTCAGCGCCTCGGTCGTGATCAGCCGGGCGTGGATCACCAGCGGGATCGCCAGCGCGCGCGCGACGATCGCGGCGTGGCTGCCGACCGAGCCATCCTCCAGCACCACGCCCTTCAGCCGCCGCCCGTAGTCCAGAAGCTCTGCCGGTCCGATGTTGCGCGCCACAAGCACCGGGTCGGCGGGCAATTCCGCGCCCGTGTCGCGGCCCTGGCCCGTCAGCCGCCGCAGCAGCCGGTTCGACAGGTCGTCGAGGTCGTGCAGCCGCTCGCGCAGGTAGGCGTCGGCCACCGTCTCCATCCGGGCGCGCGCGGTGGATTGTTCCTTTTCCACCGCCGCCTCGGCGGACAGGCCGCGGCCGATGTCCTCTTCCATGCGGCGCATCCAGCCGCGGGAATGGGCGAACATCCGGTAGGCTTCCAGCACCTCGCGCTGTTCGCCGTCCGCGACGGGCGCGCGCGTCAGCATGTCGTCGATGTCGAGCCTCAGCCGCTCGACCGCATCATGCAGGCGGGCAAGCTCGGCCTCGGGGTCTTCGGCCACCGGGTTGGTCACCACCACCCGCGGCTCGTGCAGCCAGACATGGCCCATCGCCGCGCCTTCCTGCGCGCAGGCGCCGCGGATCATGACCTGTTGCTTGTGCCGCTCGGCCAGCGCCGCGCCCTCGCCGATGAAGGCGCCCAGCTCGGTCATCTCGGCGATGACCATGGCGACGACTTCCAGCGCGTAGACCTCGTCGTCGGAGTATTCGCGGGCGTCCTTGGACTGCACGACCAGCACGCCCAGCCGCTCGCCCAGCCGTTGCACCGGCACGCCGAGGAAGCTGGAATACCGTTCCTCGCCGGTCTCGGGCATGTAGCGGAACCCCCGCTCGGCAGGGGCGTTGGCGGTGTTGATCGGCCGCGCCGACCGCGCGACCCGGCCCACCAGCCCCTCGCCGATGCGCATCCGGGTGACGTGAACCGCCTCGGGGGCAAGGCCCTGGGTGGCGCACAGCTCCAGCGTGTCGGCGTCGCGCAGCAGGTAGATGGAACAGACCTCGGTCCCCATGGAATCCGCGATCAGGTGGGTGATCCGGTCAAGCCGCTCCTGCCCGGCGCTGGCGTCGGCCATGACCGCCTGCAGGCGGCTGAGCAGTTTCCTGCTCTCGGTCTCGGTGCCCTGGGCCATATGCTGCGCCAAATCCCTCGTCCGCGGGCGCATGTCGTGTGCGCCCGTCGTTTCCCGTCAACCGATAGCGCGCCGCCGGGGGGGCGCGCAACGGCTATGGCATGCGACCATGCGGCTGCTCAGGTCGCTGCCGACAGAAGCGCCGCGCGGGCCTGCCGCGTGATCTCGGCGAGATAGGCCGCCTCGCTCCAGCCGCAGTCCCGCGTCAGGTGCTCCCAGACGCGCACCGACAAGAGCGTCCACAGAAGGTCCGTCGCCCGGTCCTCGGACAGGTCGTCGCGCAGCCGCCCGTCGCGGGCGAGCGCCGCCACCGCCGCGGCACAGCCATGGCGGACGGCCGCCATGCGGTCCGCCCAGGCCGCGCGCGCCTCGGGGTCGGTGTCCTGCATCGCCATCAGGGCGCGGCCCACCGGATAGATCACAGGGATATGCGCCGCCCAGGCGCGGATGAAGGCCACAAGCCGCGCCTCGCCCGTGGCGGCGGCGCGGCTTTCGGCGAGGCTTGCGTCGATATCCACCTGCGCGTCGAGATGCTTGGTCGCCGCGATCAGCAACTCGGCCCGCGTCGGGAAATGCAGGTAGAGCGCCTGCCGCGAGATGCCGGCGGCCTTGGCGATATCCGACACACGGGTCTTCTCGGGGCTGGCCGAGGCCAGCTGGTCGAGGGTGGCCTGAAGGATGCGGGCGCGGGTCTGCTCGGTTTTTCTTGGCATGATGTAAAGTAACGCCTAGGGGGTGGCCCGTCAACTTGACATCATGTCAAATTATCGGATCGAAAGGACCACAGAATGAACGTCATCGTCTTCGGAGCCACCGGAACCGTCGGCCGCCTTGCCGTCGAGCAGCTGCTTGCCGCGGGCCATTCCGTCACCGCCTTCGCCCGCCATCCCGAGCGGCTGGCGACCGAGCATCCCGCGCTGGCCCGCGTTGCGGGCGACGCCTTGCGCGCCGCCGATGTCGCCGCGGCCATGCCCGGCCATGACGCCGCCGTGGTCGTGCTGGGGGCAGGGGCCGCGCGCCGCTCGACCATCCGGTCGGAGGGCACGCTCAATGTCATCCGCGCGATGCAACAGGCGGGCATCCGCCGCCTTGTCGTGCAATCGACACTGGGCGCGCGCGACAGCTGGGGCACGCTGAACTTCTGGTGGAAGCGGGTGATGTTCGGCGCGCTGCTCGCCCCCGTCTTCCGCGATCACGAGTTGCAGGAGCGACTGGTGGAGGCCTCGGGCCTCGACTGGACCATCGTGCGGCCGGGGGCCTTCACCGATGCGCCGACGGCCCGCCCAGCGGTGGAGGATGTGCCCAACAGCGCCCGCGGTCTCGACCTGAAGATCAACCGCGCCGACCTCGCCGCGTTTCTAGCGCGGATCGTGGGCGAGGGCGCCTACCTGCGCCGCGCCGTCGGCCTGTCGAGCTGAGAGGAGGGGGCGAAATGAGCTGGATCCTGCTGCTCTCCGCGATCCTCATGGCGCTGGTCGCGGGCGTTTTCCTGAGCTTTTCGGATTTCGTCATGCGGGGGCTGGCCGCGGCCCCCGGAACGGCGGGGGCGGCAGGGATGGTGGGGCTCAACCGCACCGTCTACCGCTCGATCTTCATGGGGCTTCTGATCGGCTTCGTGCCCGGTTCGCTCGCGCTGGGCGCGCTGGCGGTCCGGCATCTCGAAGGACTGGCGCTGGTCCTGACGCTGCTCGGCAGCCTTGCCTATCTGCTCGGCGTCATGGCCGTCACCGGGCGCGGCAATGTTCCGATGAACCGCCGCCTCGCGGCGCTGGCCGGGGATGCGCCGGGGCTTGCGGCCTTTTGGCCGGGCTACCTACGCGGCTGGACCCGGCTCAACCACTTGCGCGTGGCGGCCTCAGCCCTGGCCGCGCTGGCCTGGGGCACCGCGGCGGGCCTTGCGTGATGCAGGCCCGCCCGCGCGGTCAGACCGCGAAGATATCCGAAAAGACGTGGCGCACGATGTCGTCACGCGCGATGCCGCGCTCGGCCAGTTCCGCATCGCTCAGCGCCTGCAGGCGGCGGACACGATCATAGCGCGCCTGCGCGCCCGAGCTTGCGGCAAAGGCTCGCGCAAGCGCGGCGAAGACGCCCTTGGCCGGCGCGGCAAGGCGAAGCGGGCGGCTGGGGGCGTGAAGGGTCTGGGTTGCCATGGGACACCTCTTGTCTCGGCTCGTGTTCCTGTCGACCGCCAAGATAGGGCCAACGGCACCGCCGGGTTAGAGGCAATGCTGCAACGCAGCATTGCGCTGCGCGCATATATTGCGCGCAGCGCAGGTCGCGTCAGGCGGCCTTGTCGAGGCCGAAGGCGTCGTGCAGCGCCTGCACCGCCAGCTCGAGGTATTTCCGGTCCACCAGCACCGAGACCTTGATCTCGGACGTGGTGATCACCTTGATGTTGATGCCCTCGTCGCGCAGCGTCTGGAACATCTTGGCCGCCACGCCCGCATGGCTGCGCATCCCGATGCCCACGATCGACACCTTGCAGACATCCGTGTCGGCGACGAGCCCCGCGAAATCGATCAGCCCCGCCGCCTTGGCCTCGGCCATCGCCTTCTCGGCGCGCTTCACCTCGTTCACCGGGCAGGAGAAGGTCATGTCGGTCGTGCCGCCATCCGAGATGTTCTGCACGATCATGTCGACATTGACGCCCGCCTCGGCCAGCGGCCCGAAGATCGCCGCGGCGATGCCGGGCCGGTCCTCGATGCCCTGCAGTGTCATCTTGGCCTCGTCGCGGGAGAAGGCCACACCGGCCACCACGTTGCTTTCCACGATATCCTCCTCGGCACAGACCAGCGTGCCTGCGTCATCCGACATTTCCTCGAAGCTCGACAGCACGCGCAGCTTCACGTTGTAGCGCATCGCCAGCTCGACCGAGCGGGTCTGCAGCACCTTGGCCCCGAGCGAGGCCAGCTCCAGCATCTCCTCGAAGGCGATCCGGTCGAGCTTGCGCGCCTTGGACGTGATCCGCGGATCGGTGGTATAGACCCCGTCCACGTCGGTGTAGATGTCGCAGCGTTCCGCCTCGAAGGCCGCGGCAAAGGCCACCGCGGTGGTGTCCGAGCCGCCGCGCCCCAGCGTCGTGATCCGCCCCTCCGGGCTGATCCCCTGGAAGCCCGCCACCACGGCGACCTTCATGCCCTCGTCGAATTTCTTCAGGATGTTGGCGGGCGGGATCTCCTCGATCCGGGCCGCGGCATGGGCCGAGGTGGTCTTGAGCGGCACCTGCCAGCCCTGCCAGCTGCGCGCGGGCACGTCCATTTCCTGCAACGTCAGCGCCATCAGCCCGGCGGTCACGTTCTCGCCCGCGCTGACGACGGCGTCGTATTCGCGCGCGTCGTAAAGCGGCGAGGTCTCCTCGACGAAGCCCACAAGCTTGTTGGTCTCGCCCGCCATGGCCGAGACGATGACGATCACGTCATAGCCGTTGGCGACCTCGCGGCCCACGCGCTTGGCGGCGCGCCGGATGCGGTCGAGCGTGGCGACCGAGGTGCCGCCGAATTTCATCACCAGAATGGGCATGGTGCGTCCCCCTGCCAGTCGCCGCGCCTCTTACGGCGGCAGGGGGCGACCCGCAAGGGGCCGGTTGCCGCGGGGTGCTGTTCCCGAGGCCTTCATCTTCCCCCAAATACGGCGGCGACCGGCCTGCCACATGTCCCACACGCGCCAGGGGCACGCCCCCCGCCACCTGGCCCCCGGCGGGCGTGCGCCCGCCGCCGGGTCGGCGCGCCGAAGGTGCGGCGAAATCCGCTCAGAAGGCGTGCGGCCGACCATCCCAGGTTTCGAAACATCCCGTGCAGGGCAGGTCGAGCGCCTCGAACCGCGCGACCAGCCCTGCCACGGCCTCGTCCGTTCCGATCTCGGCCTCCGCACCGCCCATGTCGGTCCTGACCCAGCCGGGATGGTAGATCCCCACCGCGCTCCCCCGCGGCGCAAGATCGGTCGCAAGGTTGCGCCCGAGGTTGAGGGCCGCCGCCTTCGAGGCGCGGTAGATGTAGCTTCCGCCCGGTGCGCGGGTGCTCGAGCCCATCTGACTGGCGACGATGGCGACCTTCGGCGCCGAACTGCGCCCAAGGTTCGGCAACAGCGCCTGCACCGTCAGGAAGACGCCGGTGACATTGACCGCAAAGCTCCGCGCCCAGAGCTCGGGCGCGTAGCCATCCTCGAGGCTCTCGCCCTTGTCGAGATAGACACGCGCGTTGCAGATCAGCAGGTCGACCGCCCGGTCGCCCATCTTGTCGGCCAGCACCCGGATCGACATCGGGTCGGTCACGTCGAGCCGCGCCGTGCCGGCCCCGTCCCGCGCGGTCGCGGTCACCTCCGCACCCCGCGCCGCGTAGGCCGCCGCCAGCCCCGCGCCGATACCCCGGTTCGCGCCCGTGATCAGAACATGCATGGTCCGTCCCCGTCTGCCTGTTCAAAGGGGTAGCGGCCCCGGCGGGGATTGCAAGCGCGCCTCCCCCGCGTCACGCTGCGCCCCGGAAGGAGACCGCCCATGCATTTCACCCTGGACGACCTGCGCGCCGCCCATGCGCTTGTCACCCGGCACATGGCCCCGACCCCGCAATATGCCTGGCCGCAGCTGGCCGCGCGCAGCGGCGCCGAGGTCTGGGTCAAGCACGAGAACCACAGCGCCACCGGCGCCTTCAAGCTGCGCGGCGCGATCACCTTCATCGACTGGGTCACGCGCGCCCACCCGCAGGCGCGCGGCATCTGCACCGCGACCCGCGGCAACCACGGGCAGGGGCAGGCGCGGCAGGCGGTAGCCGCCGGGCTGACGGCCAAGGTCTATGTCCCGCACGGCAACTCGGTCGAGAAAAACGCCGCGATGCGCGCCTTCGGCGCGGAGGTCATCGAGTTCGGCGAGGATTTCGACACCGCCCGCCAAGAGGCCTTTCGCGTGGCCGAGGCGGAGGGGCTGGTGATCGTGCCGCCTTTTCCCCCGGCACTCGTGCGCGGCGTGGCGACCTACGGGCTGGAGTTGCTGAGTGCCGTGCCCGATCTCGATACGGTCTATGTCCCGATCGGTTGCGGCTCCGGCATCTGCGGCACGATCCTCGCACGCGACGCGCTGGGGCTGAAGACGAAGATCGTGGGCGTGGTGAGCGAAAACGCGCAAACGGCAAAGCTCTCGGCCGAGGCCGGGCGGTTGATCGAGACCGAGAGCGCGCGCACCTTCGCCGACGGCATGGCGGTACGGGTGCCGGTGGCCGAGGCGCTGGCGATCTACGGGCCGGGGGCGGAGCGGATCGTGACCGTGTCGGACGCGGAGATCGCCGAGGCGATCCGCATCTATTACCGCGACATCCACAATCTTGCCGAGGGGGCAGGGGCCGCGCCGCTGGCGGCGCTGATGCAGGAGCGCGACCGGATGGCGGGCAGGAAGGTCGGCGTGATCCTGTGCGGGGGCAACATCGACACCGATTGGTTCCTGACGGTCATGTCCGGCGGCGTGCCCGAGGTCTGAGGCGCGCGCGATTTTTGCAAAAATCGCGGGGCCGGGGGCGCGCCGCTTGCGCGGCGCGGTTGCGAATTTTCGTACGAAAATTCGGTTCTGCAGAGTGTGAATTTTCGTACGAAAATTCAGGGGGCTTGGTCCGGATGGCGGATCAGCCGGGCAGGTGGCGCGCCGCCTCTTTCGCGGCGAAGGGCTTGAGCGTCGGACCATGGACAGCGAGCCAACCCCGGACCCTGTCGGGCTCGCGTTTCGACAGCTCGCGCAGCCACCAGGCGACGGCCTTCTGGATGAACCAGTCGCGGTCCGGGGCGAGGGTTTCGCACCAGCCGAGGATGCGGGCGCGGGCTGCCGCCTCGGTCGGCGCGGGATGGCGCGACTTCGTGAAGGGCAGGGTGAAGACCAGCGCCGCGCGGCGGGTCCACATGTGTTCGCAGGTGATCCACCCCTCGACCTCGTCGAGCCGGGACGGCTCCTGAAGCAACCGCTTCGCGCCGCCCTGCGCCACGGCATCGGCGATGGCCCAACTGTCGAACGCGGGCACGAAGCCCGTGATGCAGTCCCATGCGGCCTTGTCGTCCGGGCGCATCCGCGCCTGGAGAAACAGTTTGCCCGCCGCCAGCCGCGCCTCGAAGATGTCGCTGTCCCAGAGACCTTGGGCAAGTGCCACGAGCTGAGGCGGATCGAGGGCGCTCCGCCACTCGGCGGCAAGCGCGCCGGTCACGGCGTTCGACAGGCCCAGAACCTCGCGGGTCTGCTTGTGATAAGCGCGCATCTCGGCCGCCCGTGCCGGGTCGGCATGGGCGCGCAGCGCGGCGATGGCGTCCTCGGCCCTCATCGCGGCCGCGCGATCTGCCAGTCCAGATGCGCCTTGACCGTCGGCCAGTCGGCCGCCGTCACCGAGTAGACCGCCGTGTCGCGGATCGTGCCGTTCGGCAGGCGCATATGCGCCCGCAGGATGCCGTCGAGCTGCGCGCCCAGCCGCTCGATGGCGCGGCGCGACTGCTGGTTCAGGCGGTGGGTGCGAAACTCGACGGCAAGGCAGCCCCAGCCCTCGAAGGCCTGGCCCAGCATCAGGCGCTTGGCCTCGGTGTTCAGCGGCCCGCGCTGGGCGGAGGGGGCGATCCAGGTCGAGCCGATCTCGACCCGAGGCGTGGCGTGGTCGATGTTCATGTAGGTCGTCATCCCGACCGGGCGGCCGGTGGCGTCGAGCGTCGCAAAGGGGATCATGGCGCCGACCTCGCGCAGGCGCAGGCGGCGCTCGATCTCGGCGGCCATGCCCTTGGGGGCGGGGACGGTGGTGTACCACAGCCGGTGCAGATCACCCTCGGCGCTTGCCTCCGACAGGGGCGCGGCATGGTCGGGCGACAGCGGCACAAGGCTGACGTGCCGGCCCTTCAGCGACAGGTCGGCCGGGCCGAGGCGGCTCATTCCACGGTCACAGACTTCGCCAGGTTGCGCGGCTGGTCCACGTCGGTCCCCTTGTGAAGCGCCGTGTGGTAGGCGATCAGCTGCGCGGGCACCGCGTAGAGCAGCGGGGCGAAGACCGGGTCGACGGTCGGCATCACCAGCGTCTGCCAGACGCCATCGCCCGCGGCCTCGGCCCCCTCGGCGTCGGTGACCAGCCAGACCCGGCCCTCGCGGGCCATGACCTCCTGCATGTTCGAGACGGTCTTGTCGAAAAGCGCGTCGCGGGGGGCGAGGACGACCACCGGCACGGTCTTGTCCACCAGCGCGATGGGGCCATGCTTCAACTCGCCCGAGGCATAGCCCTCGGCGTGGATATAGCTGATTTCCTTGAGCTTCAGCGCGCCCTCCAGCGCCATCGGGAACATCGCGCCGCGCCCGAGGAACAGGACCGAGCGCGCCTCGGCCAGCCGCCGGGTGCGCTTCTCGATCTTCGGCTCCAGCGCAAGCGCCTGGTTGATCAGCCCCGGCAGCGCGGCGAAGCCCGCCAGCAGCTCGGCCTCGCGGGTGGCGTCGATGCGCCCGCGCTGGCGGGCGGCCATGATGGCGAGATGGGCCAGCACGCCCAGCTGGTTCATGAAGGCCTTGGTCGAGGCCACGCCGACCTCGACACCGGCGAGGATCGGAAGGGCAAGGTCGCTTTCCCGCGCGATGGAGCTTTCGGCGACATTCACGACCGAGACGATCCGCTCGGCCCTGTCGCGGGCATAGCGCAGCGCGGCGAGCGTGTCGGCCGTCTCGCCCGACTGGCTGACGAAAAGCGCGGTTGAGCGGTCCGAGACCGGCGGTTCGCGGTAGCGGAACTCGCTGGCGATATCGACGTCGCAGGGCAGGCCCGCGAGTTGCTCGAACCAGTATTTCGCAACGTGGCAGGCGTAATGCGCCGTGCCGCAGGCCACGAGGATCAGCCGGTCGGTCGCGGCGAAATCGAGGGCGCCCTCGCGCAGCGACACAGCCGAACCGTCCGAGTAATGCCGCAGGCAATCTGCCAGCGCGGTGGGCTGCTCGAAGATCTCCTTGGCCATGAAATGCCGGTGC
>JAOARA010000215.1 GCA_025211115.1 Roseicyclus sp.
ACTTGGAACCGCTTACTGCCTCAACAATCTATCTCGATGTTGCATAAATGTCATGGAAATTTGCCGATTTCAGGCGGAAAACCGCCGACGCTAACATCTTGGCCCGGTCGGACGTGTGGCAGGCCCGGCCGGTCACTCGGTCAGCGGCCAGTAGAAATCCGGCGGAAGCCCCGCTTCGGCGCGTTTCTCTTCGTTGAAGGGCGGCTTCAGCTGGCCGTGGAAATAGCGCCGGACCAGCCCGTGAAAGGCGTCTTTCGGGTCCATCTCGTGCCGCCCGCAGAGGAAGTGGAACCACTTGGAGCCATAGGCGACGTGGTGGACCTCTTCGGCGTAGATCACCTCCATCGCGGCGACGGCCTGCGCGGCGGCGGGGGCGTCCTTGGCGCGGCGGAAGATGTCGATCATGCCCGGCGTCACGTCGAGGCCACGGGCCTCCAGCACCATGGGCACGACGGCAAGCCGCCCGATCAGGTCTTCGGCCGTGTCCTCGGCCGCGCGCCACATCCCGGCATGGGCGGCAAGCGCGCCGTAGCGGCTGCCCATCGCCTCGAGGCAATCGGCGATGAGGTTGAAATGCTTGGATTCCTCGTCGACCGCGCGCACCCAGTCGTCGTAGAAGCCGGGCGGCATCGGCACATCGGTGAACCGCGCGATGATGTCCCAGTGCAGATCGACGGCGTTCAGCTCGATATGGGCGACCGCGTGCAGGATGGCGATGCGCCCCTCGGGCGTGCCGGGGCGGCGGCGCGGCACGTCGCGCGGGTCGAGCAGGGCGGGTTCGGCGGGCCGGGCCGGTTGCAGCGGCGGCGCGGCCGTGCCGATCTCGGGGCGTTCGCCCGCGTCGCGCGCGGCCTGCCACAGGGCGGCGTAGCGGCGCGACAGGGCGGTCTTTTCGCGGGCGTCGGCGGTGCGCAGCACGGCCTCGGCCATCTGCGCAAGGGGCAACATCTGGGTCATGAGGGCCATGTGCAGCGCGCCGCCCGCAGGGTCAAGCGCGCTGCCCTTTCACGGGTTCAAAGCGCCTTGACCGCCTCGAGCACCGCCTCGACATGGCCGGGCACCTTCACCTTGCGCCATTCCTCGCGCAGCACGCCGGTGCCGTCGATCAGGAAGGTCGAGCGCTCGATCCCCATGTAAGTCTTGCCATACATGGATTTCTCGGCCCAGACGCCGTAGCGCTCGCACACGTCGCTCTCTTCGTCCGAGGCGAGGATCACGCCCAGCCCGTGCTTGGCGATGAACTTGTCATGCTTTGCGACGCTGTCCTTCGACACGCCGATCACCACCGCGCCCGCCTCGGCGAAGGCTTCGGACAACTCGGTGAAGCCGAGCGCCTGCTTGGTGCAGCCCGAGGTGTCGTCCTTGGGGTAGAAGTAGAGCACCACCGCCTTGGGCTGCTGGGCGGAAAGCGAAACCTCGCCGCCGCCGTCGCGGGGCAGGGTGAAATCCGGGGCGGGTGCGCCGATCTCGGTCATCTGGGCCTCATGTCTTTCAGGGTGTCTTGCAGGGTTGCACCGGGGCGCGCCCCGGCAGATGAATTGCAAGCTAGGCGCTTTGCGGCGAAGATAAAGGCGAAGACCCGGAACAGGCCAAGGCAACAGGCGCGTGCAGGCGCGAACCCCATGAGCAGCGACCTCGATGACAGGGGCAGCGCCCCCCGGCGCGCCCGCCGCACAGGGCCGTGGCTTGCCGCGGCGGCCCTTGTCGTGCTTGCGCCCGCGATGCTGGCGGGGCTGTTGTGGATGCGGCTGGGGCAGGGGCCCGTCACGCTGCCGCCCCTGCTGTCGGACCGGATCGAGGCGCGGATCGACGCGGCGATGTCGGCCAACGCGCTCAGCATCGGGCGAATGCACCTTCAACGCCCCGAGGGCGCGGGGGCGCAGGGCCTCGACCTCGTGCTGGGTGATGTGCGGCTGACCGACCCCGACGGGGGCACGCGCGCGGCCCTGCCCGAGCTGACCGTCGGCCTGTCGACCGCGGCGCTTCTGCGCGGCCGGGTGCAACCGCTGCGCGTGGATGTCGCCGGGGCGGGGATGCGCCTTGCGCGTGACGCCGAGGGGCGCATCGACCTAGCGCTGACGGCGGGGGGGGCGGCGCGCGAGCTGGCGCTGGCGGACACGCTGGCGCGGCTCGACGCGATGCTCGCCGCCCCGCAATTCGCGCAGCTCGAAGAGATCGCGGGCACCGGCCTCGCGTTGCAGATGGCCGACGAGATGACCGACCAGGTGATGCGCGTGCGCGATGCGCGCTTCGCGCTGGCCCGGCGCGACGGTGCGCTGCGCCTGTCGGTGGGGGGCGCGCTGGAAGGGTCGCGGGACGCGACGCTCGAGATCGAACTGAGCCGCGCGGCGGCCGGCGCGGCGACCGAGCTGGCGCTGGAGGTCGAGGGCGTGGCGGCGCGCGATGTCGCCACCGTCGGGCCTGCGCTGGCCTGGGTCGACCTGATGCGCGCGCCGATCTCGGGCAGCATCGTCGCGGCGCTGCAGCCCGATGGCGCGCTCGGCGACCTCGCGGTCGCGCTGCGGATCGGCGCGGGGCGGGTGGCGCTTGACGCCGCGGGCGCGCCGCTGCGGTTCGACGCCATCTCGGCCGGGCTGCGCTTTGACGCGGCGACCGGGCGGATCACCTTCGACCGGTTCGACCTGTCCGCGCCCGAGCTGTCCTTTGCCGCGCAGGGCCATGCCGACGTGTCGGACGACGGAGACCGGCTGACCGCGCAGCTGCGCCTGTCGCAGATCACCCTCGCCCCCGCCGGGCTGTTCCCTGCGCCGCTTACGCTGGATGGGGCGGTGCTGGACCTGCGGCTGGCGCTGGGCGAGGAGCCGGTGGTCGAGATCGGACAGGCGGTGATCCATGACGCGGGGCTGGAGCTGCGCGCGCGCGGGCGCATCGCCGCCCGGTCCGAGGGGCTGGAGCTGGCGGTCGACGCCCATATCCCCGAGGCCGACGCCCGCACCGTGCTTGGCTACTGGCCCGAGGCGGCGATCCCGGTGACCCGCCGCTGGCTGGCCGAGAACGTGATCGGCGGGCGCCTCGCCGGTGTGGATTTCGCCCTGCGCCGTGCGCCGGGTGCGCCGCCCGAGCATGAGCTGAGCCTCGATTTCGCGGGGGTCAGCCTGCAGGCGCTGCGAAGCCTGCCGCCGATCGAGGGGGCCGCGGGCTACCTCAACCTTGCCGGGCCGCGGCTGATCCTGCGGATCGACGAGGGGCGGATCGTGGCACCCGAGGCGGGACCGATCGCGCTGGACGGCTCTGTGATGACGGTGCCCGACACGCGCATCCCCGGCCCGCCCGCGCGCCTCGATCTGGCCGTCGCCGGAGAGCTGCCCGACC
>JAOARA010000023.1 GCA_025211115.1 Roseicyclus sp.
AGCGCGATGAAATAGAAGCTCGACCCGATCCAGGCGATCGCGGTGATGACATGCAGCCAGCGGACGGCGAATTCCGCCCAATGCAGCAGGATGGTTGCGGCCATGTCGGCCCCTTCCCGGAGCGAGGACCGGTGCCCGGTCCCATCGCGGGACCATCCGACGAAACCAAGGGCGGACGCAAGATGCCCCGCGCGCCCCCGGCCCGCGCGTGACCTGCCGCCCTGCCCGCCCGCGCCACCGCCTGCGGGCCTCTTCAGGCTGACGTAGCGGCACCGGGACGTTGGCCCGAAAGGGCAGCTGGGACGGGCGAATGTCCCGCCACCTGGCCCGGCCCGCAGGCCGCCGTTCCGATAAGGCCTCGGGTGACGGTTAGGCCTTTCCTTCGACAAGGCCATTGGCTACCGTTCGTCGCCATAAGACAGAAACTGTCCAATCGGGAGACGGACCATGAAGAAAATCCTGCTGGCCTCTGCGGCCACCTTTGCACTTGGCGGCGCAGCCATGGCCGACGGCCACGGCAATTCGATCTCGCTCGGCGTGATCCTCGGCTTCACCGGCCCGCTTGAATCGCTGGCACCGGGCATGGCGCAGGGCGCCGAGATGGCGATTGCCGAAGTGTCCGACAGCGGCCTGCTGCTCGACGGCACCACCGTCACGGCGGTGCGCGGCGACTCCACCTGCATCGACAGCTCGGCCGCCAACGCCGCAGCCGAGCGCCTGATCACCTCGGACGGCGTCAGCGGCATCGTCGGCGCGGACTGCTCGGGTGTGACCACCTCGATCCTGACCAACGTCGCCATGCCCAACGGCATGGTCATGATCTCGCCCTCCGCCACCTCGCCCGCGCTGTCGACGCTCGAGGACAACGGCCTGTTCTTCCGCACCGCACCGTCGGACGCGCGCCAGGGCGTCGTGATGGCCGAGATCATCATGGAGCGCGGCATCGACACCGTGGCCGTGACCTACACCAACAACGACTACGGCCTCGGCCTTGCCAACAGCTTCGCGGCAGCCTTCGAAGCCGCGGGCGGCACCGTGACGCTGGTGGCCGCGCATGAAGACGGCCGCGCCGACTACTCGGCGGAAGTGGGCGCACTGGCCTCGGCCGGTGGCGACGCGCTCGTCGTGGCGGGCTACGTCGACCAGGGCGGCTCGGGCATCATCCAGGCGGCGCTGGACACCGGCGCGTTCGAAACCTTCGTCTTCCCCGACGGCATGGTCAGCCAGGCGCTGGTCGACAACTTCGGCTCGGACATCGACGGCTCCTTCGGCCAGAACCCCGGCACCGACAGCGACGGCGCGGCGATCTACCAGGGCATGGCGTCCGAAGCGGGCTTCGACGGCACCTCGCCCTTCTCGGCCGAGGCCTATGACGCCGCCGCGCTGATCCTGCTGGCGATGCAGGCGGCGGGTTCGACCAACCCCGGCGACTACGCGGGGCATGTGATGGACGTGGCCAACGCACCGGGCGAGCAGATCCTGCCGGGCGACCTTGCGCGCGGGCTCGAGCTTCTGGCCGCGGGCCAGGACATCGACTACGTCGGCGCCTCGGCGGTCGAGCTGATCGGTGCCGGTGAAAGCGCGGGCAACTACCGCGAGATCGAGATCGAAGGCGGCGAACTCGTCGTGGCCGGTTTCCGCTGATCGCGTCCTGAACCTAGAATGGCAGACAGCCCGGTGTCGCAACCGGGCTGTTTCGCAACAGGGGGACTATTCCCGATGATCGTCGTAGAAGACCTTCACAAGCATTTCGGCGGGTTCCACGCCGTCGACGGGGCGAGCCTGCGGATCGAGACCGGTTCGATCACCGGGCTGATCGGCCCGAACGGCGCGGGCAAGACCACGCTCTTCAACGTGATCGCGGGCGTTCTTCCGCCCACCTCGGGCCGCGTCGTGATGGACGGCGAAGACATCACCGGCCTGCCGCCGCATGTGCTGTTTTCCAAGGGCCTCTTGCGGACCTTCCAGATCGCGCACGAGTTCCATTCGATGACCTGCCGCGAGAACCTGATGATGGTGCCCGCGGGCCAGTCGGGCGAAACGCTCTGGAACACCTGGTTCGGCCGCAAGCGCATCGCCGACGAGGAACGCGCGCTGCGCGCCAAGGCCGACGAGGTGCTGGAATTCCTGACCGTCGAACACCTGGCCGACCACCCCGCCGGGCAGATCTCGGGCGGGCAGAAAAAGCTGCTGGAACTGGGCCGCACGATGATGGTGGACGCCAAGATCGTCTTCCTCGACGAGGTGGGCGCGGGCGTGAACCGCACGCTTCTCAACACCATCGGCGACGCGATCCTGCGCCTGAACAAGGAACGCGGCTACACCTTCTGCGTCATCGAGCATGACATGGATTTCATCGGCCGCCTGTGCGACCCGGTCATCTGCATGGCCGAGGGCAAGGTGCTGGCCGAGGGCACGCTGGACGAGATCAAGGCCAACGAGCAGGTGATCGAGGCCTATCTGGGCACCGGTCTCAAGAACAAGGACAAGCTGGCCGAAGGTGCGGGCGCATGAGCGACAACCCCTATCAGAACGACCGCGGCAACAAGGACTGGTCCATCGCCAAGCAGGGCGGCGGCACCATGACCGCCACGCCCGGCACCGGTCACGCGATGTCGACGGGCAACGCGTTCCTGATCGGCGACACGATGACCGGCGGCTACGGCAACGGCCCCGACATCCTGCATGAGTGCACCATCGCCGTGAACCCCGGCGAGATCGCGGTGATCGTCGGCCCCAACGGCGCGGGCAAATCGACCGCGATGAAGGCCGTCTTCGGCATGCTGAACGTGCGGCAGGGCTCGGTGCGGCTGGATGGCGAGGACATTACCGACCTGTCCCCGCAGGCGCGCGTCGCCAAGGGCATGGGCTTCGTGCCGCAGACCAACAACATCTTCGCCTCGATGTCGGTCGAGGAGAACCTCGAGATGGGCGCCTTCATCCGCCGCGACGACATCCGCGCGACGATGGAACAGGTCTACGAGCTGTTCCCGATCCTCAAGGACAAGCGCCGCCAGGCGGCGGGCGAGCTGTCGGGCGGCCAGCGCCAGCAGGTCGCCGTGGGCCGCGCGCTGATGACCCAGCCCAAGGTGTTGATGCTGGACGAACCCACCGCGGGCGTCTCGCCCATCGTGATGGACGAGCTTTTCGACCGCATCATCGAGGTCAGCCGCACCGGCATCCCGATCC
>JAOARA010000216.1 GCA_025211115.1 Roseicyclus sp.
ATCCGCAAGGGTGTGATGGAGCTCTACATCTCCGACCACCCGCTCGACTGCCTGACCTGTGCGGCCAACGGCGATTGCGAGTTGCAGGACATGGCCGGCGCGGTCGGCCTGCGCGACGTGCGTTACGAGGCCCCCGAGGACGGCATGCGCAGCCATTTCGCCGCCCGCAACACCAGCGGAGAGGCCAACCCGGAATGGCTGCCCAAGGACGACAGCAACCCGTATTTCTCCTATGACCCCTCGAAATGCATCGTCTGCAACCGCTGTGTGCGGGCCTGCGAAGAGGTGCAGGGCACCTTCGCGCTCACCATCGAAGGCCGCGGGTTCGACAGCCGCGTCTCGGCGGGTGGTGCGGGCGATGATTTCCTCTCGTCCGATTGCGTCAGCTGCGGCGCCTGCGTGCAGGCCTGCCCGACCGCGACCCTGCAGGAGAAGAGCGTGATCGAGCTGGGCACGCCCACGCGCTCGGTCGTCACGACCTGCGCCTATTGCGGGGTCGGCTGTTCCTTCAAGGCCGAGCTGAACGGGGATGAGCTGGTTCGCATGACCCCCTACAAGCACGGGGCCGCGAACCGCGGGCACAGCTGCGTCAAGGGCCGCTTCGCCTATGGCTACGCCACCCATTCCGAACGCATCCTCAACCCGATGATCCGTGACAGCATCGACCAGCCCTGGCGCGAGGTCAGCTGGGAGGAGGCGATCGGCTTCGCCGCCGACAAGTTCCGGGGCATTCAGGAAAAATACGGGCGCAAATCGGTGGGCGTCATCACCTCGAGCCGCTGCACGAACGAGGAAACCTACCTCGTGCAGAAGATGACGCGCGCGGTCTTCCGCAACAACAACACCGACACCTGCGCGCGGGTCTGCCATTCGCCCACGGGCTACGGCCTCGGCCAGACTTTCGGCACCAGCGCGGGGACGCAGAATTTCGACAGCGTGCAGCATGTGGATGTCGCCGTGGTCATCGGCGCGAACCCGACCGACGGGCACCCGGTCTTCGCCTCGCGGCTGAAGAAGCGCCTGCGCCAGGGCGCGAAGCTGATCGTCATCGACCCGCGGCGGATCGACCTGGTGAAATCGGCGCATATCGAGGCGTCCCATCACCTCGCCCTGCGCCCCGGCACCAATGTCGCCGTCGTCACGGCGCTGGCGCATGTGATCGTGACCGAGAAGCTTTATGACGAGGAGTTCATCCGCACGCGCTGCGACTGGGACGAGTTCGAGGAATACGCCGAGTTCGTCTCGGATGTCCGCCACTCGCCCGAGATGACCGAAATGCTCACCGGCGTCCCGGCGGAAGAGTTGCGCGCCGCCGCGCGCCTCTATGCCACCGGCGGCAACGGCGCGATCTATTACGGGTTGGGCGTGACCGAGCATTCCCAGGGGTCGACCACCGTCATGGGCATCGCCAACCTCGCCATGCTCACCGGCAACATCGGGCGCGAGGGCGTGGGGGTGAACCCGCTGCGCGGGCAGAACAACGTGCAGGGCTCTTGCGACATGGGCAGCTTCCCGCATGAGCTGCCGGGCTACCGCCACGTCAAGAACGCCGATGTGCGCGCGATCTTCGAAAGCGCCTGGGGCGTGGAGATCGACCCCGAGCCGGGCCTGCGCATCCCCAACATGCTCGATGCCGCCGTGGGCGGGCAGTTCAAGGGGCTCTACTGCCAGGGCGAGGATATCCTGCAATCGGACCCCGACACCAAGCATGTCGCGGCGGGGCTGGCGGCGATGGAGTGTGTCATCGTCCATGACCTCTTCCTGAACGAGACGGCGAATTACGCCCATGTCTTCCTGCCCGGCTCCACCTTCCTCGAGAAGGAGGGGACCTTCACCAATGCCGAGCGCCGCATCAACCGCGTGCGCGAGGTGATGAAGCCCCGCAACGGCTATGCCGACTGGGAAATCACCCAGATGCTTGCCAACGCGATCCTGAGGGCCGAGGGGCGTCCCCTGTGGCACTACACCCACCCCGCGCAGATCATGGAGGAGATCGCGGCGACGACCCCCGGTTTCGCCCATGTCACCTATGACATGCTGGAGGAGCGCGGCTCGGTGCAGTGGCCCTGCAACGACGCGGCCCCCGAAGGCTCGCCCATCATGCATGTCGAGGGCTTCGTGCGCGGCAAGGGCCGCTTCATCGTCACCGAATACGTGGCGACCGAGGAAAAAACCGGCCCGCGCTTCCCGCTTCTGCTGACGACGGGGCGCATCCTGTCGCAATACAACGTCGGCGCGCAGACGCGGCGGACGGCCAACACCGTCTGGCATGCCGAGGACGTGCTGGAGATCCATCCCCATGACGCCGAGGTGCGCGGGATCACGGAAGGGGCCTGGGTCAAGCTCGCCAGCCGGTCGGGCGAGACCTCGCTGCGCGCGCATCTGACCGACCGGGTCAGCCCCGGCGTGGTCTACACGACCTTCCACCATCCGGGCACGCAGGCCAACGTGATCACCACCGATCATTCGGACTGGGCCACGAACTGCCCGGAATACAAGGTGACGGCGGTGCAGGTCGGCCTGTCGAACGGCCCCTCGGACTGGCAGGACCGCTACGAGGAACAGGCGCGGCTTTCGCGCCGCATCCTGCCGGCGGCGGAATGACGCCCAGCCGGTCCACACCGGCACGGGCCATGGGCCCCGACGGCGCGCGGGACATCACCCGCGCGCTGCCCGAGGAGGTGCCGGTCGCCGTCACCTGCAACGGCACGACGCAGGCGGTGATGATGTGCAGCCCCGCCGATCTCGAGGATTTCGCCCGCGGCTTCGCCTTCACCGAAGGCTATGCCCGGCCAGACCAGGTCGAGCGGGTCGAGATCATCGAGGGCGCTCTCGGCATCGAGGCGCGGCTCTGGATCGCCGAAGAGGCGGCCGAGGCCCTTGGCGCGCGGCGGCGCGCGATGATGGGGCCGGTGGGCTGCGGGCTTTGCGGGATCGAAAGCCTCGAAGAGGCGCTGCGCGAGTTGCCGCCCGTCACGGGCGGGCTGGCGCTCGACGCGGGCGAGGCGGCGGGCGCGGCCGAGGCGCTGCGCGCCCACCAGCCGCTCCATGACCTGACCCACGCGGTCCATGCGGCGGGGTTCTACCAGCCGGGGTCGGGGATCGTGCTGGCGCGCGAGGACGTGGGCCGCCACAACGCGCTCGACAAGCTGATCGGGGCGCTGCTGCGGGAAGGGATCGACCCGGCCTCCGGCGCCATCGTCATCACCAGCCGCGTCTCGGTCGAGATGGTGCAGAAGACGGTTCTCGTCGGCTGCCCCGTCCTGATCGCGGTCTCGGCCCCCACGGCCCATGCTCTCAGGCTGGCCGAGGGTGCGGGGCTGACCGTCGCCGCCTTTGCCCGCGGCCGCCGGATCGAGACTTTCACCCATACCCACCGGATCGTCACGGGAGAGACCCATGTCGCCTGACAAGCTGAGCCGCATGGCCAACCAGATCGCCACCTTCTTCCGCAGCCAGCCGGGCCAGGACCAGGCCGAGCGGGTGGCGGGCCACCTCAAGGATTTCTGGGGGCCGGAGATGCGCGCCGAGCTGAAGGCCTACGCCAGGGGTCACGAGGATCAGCTCGACGACCTCGTCCGCCGCGCGCTGCCGCTGATCTGAGGCGCCACCAGCGTCTTGCAAGACGCTGCCCAGAGCCTTGCAAGGCTCTGGGCAAGGCCCTTGCAAGGGCCTTGCGCGCGCCCCGTGTCACAGGTCGCGCCGGTCCACCACGGTCACGCCATCGGCCACCGCGTCGCTCGGATGGGTGACGATCCGCTCGCCTGCCGCGAGCCCCTCCAGCACCTGCGCCATCCGCGCGCCGCGCTGGCCCAGCGTCACCGCGCGTTCCTCGACCACGCCATCGGCCACGACAAAGACCGCCCAGCCCTCGCCCCGCCGGAAGAGTGCGCCGAGCGGCACTTGCAGGACGCTCTCGTCTTCCCACTCCACCACGCGGAGGAAGACCGAGAAGCCGTGCCCGAGGCCGGGACGCGCCTCGACCGGCGTCACGATGTCGAAGATCACGTCGACGCGCTGCTCCTCGATCCCGAGGGCCGAGACGCGGGTTTCCGCGGCGGGCTCGATCCGGGTCAGCACGGCCTCGAGCGCCTCCGGCCCGCCCCAGCGCTCCACGATCGCGCGGGTGCCCGGTGCGATGCGCACGGCGTCCGACGACAGAAGACCGGCCACGATCTCCAGCTCTGCCGGGTCGCCCAGGGTCACGAGCGGCGCACCGGCCTGAACCGGATGCTCGCTGATCGTCGCGATGGAGAGGACGACGCCGTGCGAAGGCGCGGTCAGCGCCACGCAGCACTCCGCGCCGCCGTCGCCGCCCTCGGGGCCGACGAGGGCCGCGCGCGCGCGCTCGAGCGTGCCTTCGGCCATGGTGATCCGCGACCGGGCGGCGGCGACCGTGGCCTCGGCCACGGCCAATCCCTGCGTCGCCGTCTCGAGCTGGGTCACCGTGGACACCCCGCGTTCGACCAGCGTCTGCGTCCGCTCGAACTGGAGCCGGGCGAAGGCCTCTTCCTCCTCGGCGCGGGTCAATTCGCTGCGCGCGACGGCAAGCGCGGCTTCCGCCTCGGCCACGGCCGCCTCGGCCTGCGCGCGGGACCGCGCGTCGAGCAGTGCGGGCGTCGCGGGGTCCACCCGCGCGACGACCGGCTCGCCCGCGACCACGGGGGCGCCCACGGCAACCGGCGCGCGCAGGGCCGTGCCCGCGATGGGGGACGCCACCTCGTAGAGGTCGCGGATGCGCGTGCGTCCGTCGGCGTCGATGGTCACCTGCATCGGCGCCGCCGCCACCTCGATCAGGTCGACCGGCACCGCGTCTTCGCGGAAGGCGACCCAGGCCAGCCCGCCCAGCACGGCGCCCCCCGCCAGCGACAGTCCGATCGTTCGCGTGGTCCAGACCATATCCGTTACTCCCGTGTCTTCATGACGGCCACCAGGTCCATCCGGTCGATGCGGCGGCGCACGATCATCACCGAGGCGAAGCTTGCCGTGAGCACGACAAGGCTTGCCCATGCGAAACTCGCCGGTTCCAGCACCAGCGGGATGGCGTAGAGGTCCGAGGTGAAGCTGGTGGTCAGCGCATGGGCGATCCATGCGCCGAGCAGCCAGCCCAAGGGCTGCGCGATCAGCGCCAGCAGCATCGTCTCGCCGACCAGGACCTGGCTCACCTCGGCCTTCGTGAAGCCGAGGATGCGCAGGCTCGCCAGTTCGCGCGCGCGCTCCGACATCTGGATGCGCGCGCCGTTATAGGCGACGCCCACCGTGATCAGGATGGCGATGGCGGCATAGACCGTGTTCACCACCACCACGTTCTCGCTGATCGTATCCTCGAAACTCGCGCGGTTCTCGTTCATCTCGATCAGCCCCGACAGCATCGGCGTTTCCTGCAGCGCCGCGTGGAGCGCCGACAGTTGCGCCTCGTCCACCAGCACATTGGCGACCGAAACCTGCGGGCTGCGCCGGAAGAGCCGGTCGAGATAGCCGATCTCGACATAGGCGCCGAGGCCGAAATACTGCTCCACGAGCCCCGCGACGACCAGTTCGTGCGTCTCGCGGCGACCGGTCATGAACTCGACCTCCAGCACCTCGCCCACACCGATCTCCAGCTGTTCGGCCAGCCGGTCCGACAGAAGGATGCCGCCCGGCGGCGGGTCGATGGGCTCTCCACTCGCGCCGATCACGCGGCTGAGCTCCGCGCCGTCGGGGCGCACCTCGATCGAGATGCGCTTCTCGCGCGGTCCGTTGCGGAGGGTCGCGGCGTGGAACTGCATCGCTTCCACCTGCAACACGCCGGGAAGATTCGCCACGTCGGCAAGCGCCGTCTCGGGCACATCCTCGGCGAACATGATCATCGCGTCCTGCCGGAACGACTGGTTGAAGGCGAGGTCGATGATCCGGCTGAGCGCGTCGAACATGAAGCCGGACGCGATCACGGACGCCGTGGCGGCGCCCAACCCCAGCGCCGTCAGCGCGCTTCGGATGGGCCAGCGGATCAGGCTGCGCAGCACCATGATGCTGGTCTGCTGCATCCGCAGCGCGGCCATCGCCCGGTCGGCCAGCGTCTTGCGAAAGACCGGCGGGGCCGGGGGCTGCATGGCGACGGCGGGGGCCAGCCGTGCGGCCATGAGCGCGGCGCGCAGGGCACCCGCCATGGTGGTCAGAAGGGCGGCCAGCCCCGACATCGCGTAGACCCAGGGCGGCACGCGGAAGATCAGGTAGGGAAACTCGAAGAATTCCGCGTATTGCGCGGCCATTCCGCGCGCAAGGATCGTGCCCCCCGCCCATCCCAGCGCCACGCCGATCACGGCGATGAGGGCGGCGAGCAGCAGGTAATGCAGCGAGATCTCGACGTCCGAGTATCCCAACGCCTTCAGAAGCCCGATCTCGGCCCGGTCCAGCGCCACGATCCGGCTCATCACCATGCCGACGAGAAAGGCGGAGATGGCGAAGAAGATCGGCGGCACCACCATCGCCATGCCGCGCAGCTGGTCGATCTCGGCCGAGACGAAGGCATCCGACATCTGTTGCTCGCGCCCATAGGCACCCTGTCCGCCATAAGGGTCGAGCAGCAGGTCGAGCGCGTCTTTCACGTCCTCGAGCCTCGCGTCCGCCGTCAGGCGCAGGGCGACGTGGTTGAAGGCGCCCGCCATGTCGAAGGCGGCCTCCATCTCGGGCTCGGGCATCCAGATGATGCCGAAGCCCTCGTTATCGGGCATCAGCGCGCCGGGGCCGATGGTGTAGATGAACTCGGGGCTGAGGGCCGTCGCGGTGATCGTCAGCGCGCGGCGCTGGCCGTTGAGGTTGGCGTGGAACACGTCGCCGATGGCAAAGCCGTTGGCCTCGGCGAAGGCGGTCGTGACCATGACCTCGCCCGGCCGCTCGGGCGGCACGCCGCCGCGCAGGATCGGCACGTTCAGTAGCGGGTCACCGCCCGCGGGCCAGGACAGCATCTGCCCCATCGCCACCTCGGCCCGGTCCGGCAGGTCGAGCACGGCAAAGCCCTGCACCCGCGCCTCGGCCCCGGTCACGCCGGGGGTCTCCATGATCTCCGACATCAGCCGGTCGGGCGCGCGGCGGGCCTCGGCGAAGACCTCGGCGAAGCGGTTGCGCTCGTAATAGGCGTCGCGGGTCTCGGTCAGGGCGGTGTGCATTCCGACCGCCGTCAGAAGGATCGCCACGCCGCAGGCCAGCACCAGCGCGATGGCCAGCCCCTGCAGCCAGAGCCTCTGGAAATCGCGCAGGAGCTTGATGTCGATCGCCTGCATCCCCGCGCTCACCAGCTGATCTCGTTGGGGGCGAGGCGGCTCTCGTTCACCTCGACGCCCGCGATCTTTCCGTCGGCGAAGTTGATGACGCGATGGGCCATGGCGCGGATGCCCGCGTTATGGGTGATCACGACCGTCGTGGTGCCGAGGTCATCGTTGATCTGCCGCAACACCTCCAGCCCCGCGACGCCCGTCTTGCTGTCGAGCGCGCCCGTGGGCTCGTCGCAGAGCAGCACCTCGGGCTGCTTGGCGATGGCCCGCGCGATGGCGACGCGCTGCTGCTCGCCGCCCGACATCTCGGCCGGGAAATGGTCGAGCCTGTGGGTCAGGCCGACGCGCTCCAGCGCCTCCTCGGCGCGCATGGGCTTGGGGGCCACGTCGGTGACAAGCTGCACGTTCTCGCGCGCCGACAGCGAGGGGACGAGGTTGTAGAACTGGAAGACGAAGCCGACATGATCGCGCCGGTAGCGCGTCAGCGCCCGGTCGCCGAGGTCGGTCAGCTCGAGATCGCGGAACCAGACCCGGCCGGAGCTGGCGTGATCGAGCCCGCCGAGGATGTTGAGAAGCGTGGATTTGCCCGAGCCGGAAGGGCCGAGCAACACCGACAATTCCCCGGCATAAAGCTCCAGGTCCACGCCCGAGAGCGCGTGAACCTTGATCTCGCCGGTATCATAGACCTTGCTCAGGTCCTCTGTGCGAAAGACGATCTGTGGCATGGCGTGTCCTGTCCTGCCCTGAGTGACACAGGCGCGGCCAGAATGATTTGATGTGTCTCAACCCCGCGCCGATTGTTTGGCTTGAGGGGCAGGGGGCGGTTCCGCTAGGACTGGTGCACGCCGTCTCACTATTCGGCCCCAGGTTTCACTATATGGAACACCCCATGTCCGACACCCGCGCCAACCGCCGCTATCGCAGCCAGGAATGGTTCGACAACCCGAACAATCCGGGCATGACCGCCCTGTACCTGGAACGCTACCAGAACCAGAGCTTCACCCGTGCGGAGCTGCAATCCGAGCGGCCCATCATCGGCATCGCCCAGACCGGCAGCGACCTTGTCCCTTGCAACAAGATCCATGTCTTCCTGATGGACCGGATCAAGGCGGGCATCCGCGACGCGGGCGGCATCCCGATGGAGTTTCCCGTCCACCCGATCCAGGAGACGGGCAAGCGGCCCACGGCGGCGCTGGACCGCAACCTGCAATACCTGTCGCTGGTTGAGGTGCTGCACGGCTACCCGATCGACGGGGTCGTGCTGACCACCGGCTGCGACAAGACCACGCCGGCGATGCTGATGGGGGCGGCGACCGTGGACTTGCCCGCCATCGCGCTGAACGGCGGGCCGATGACGGATGGCTGGTGGCAGGGCAAGCGCGCGGGCTCGGGCACGATCATCTGGGAAAGCCGCCGCCTGCTGGCGGAGGGCAAGATCGACTATGACGAGTTCATGGAACGCGCCTGCGCCTCTGCGCCCTCGCTGGGGCATTGCAACACGATGGGCACGGCCTCGACCATGAACGCGCTGGCCGAGGCTTTGGGCATGACCCTGCCGGGGGCGGCGGCGATCCCCGCGCCCTTCCGCGAGCGGATGGAAATGGCCTATCTGACGGGCCGCCGCATCGTCGAGATGGTCGAGGCCGACCTGAAACCGTCGGACATCCTGACCCGCGCGGCGTTCCTGAACGCGATCAAGGTCAACACGGCGATCGGCGGCTCGACCAACGCGCCGCCGCACCTGCAGGCCATCGCGCGGCACATGGGGGTGGAGCTTGATGTCACCGACTGGCAGGCGCATGGGCTGAAGCTGCCGCTTCTGGTGAACATGCAACCGGCGGGCGCCTACCTGGGCGAAAGCTTCTTCCGTGCGGGCGGGGTTCCGGCGGTGATGGGCGAGCTTATGGCCGCGGGGCAACTGGACGGCTCGGTGATGACCGCTTCGGGCCTGCCGCTCTCCGAGGCGCTGGCGGGTGCGCGCAGCCGCGACCACGACGTCATCCGCCCCTTCGAGCAGCCGCTCCGCGAGGATGCGGGCTTTGTCGTGCTGAACGGCAACCTCTTCGACTCGGCGCTGATGAAGACCAGCGTCATCTCCGAGGATTTCCGCGCGCGCTTCCTGACGGGCGGCGTCTATGAGGCGCGCGCCGTCGTCTTCGAAGGCCCCGAGGATTACCACGACCGCATCAACGATGCAGCACTCGGCATCGACGAGCATACGATCCTCTTCATCCGCAACGTGGGCTGCGTGGGCTATCCCGGCTCGGCCGAGGTGGTGAACATGCAGCCCCCCGACGCGCTGATCCGCGCGGGCATCCGGCACCTGCCCACGGTCGGCGACGGGCGGCAGTCGGGCACCTCGGAAAGCCCCTCGATCCTCAACGCCTCGCCCGAGGCGGTGGTGGGCGGCGGCCTTGCGCTGTTGCAGACGGGCGACCGGGTGCGGCTGGACCTGAACGCGGGCACGCTGGATGCGCTGGTGGACGAGGCCGAATGGCAGGCCCGCCGCGATGCATGGGAGCCGCCCGAGATCACGCACCAGACCCCCTGGCAGGAGATCTATCGCAGCCACGTGGGCCAGTTGGCGCAAGGCGGGTGCCTGGAGCTTGCGACGGCGTATCAGCGGATCGCCCGCGATCTGCCGCGCGACAATCATTGAGCGCGCACACGGTCTTGCAAGACCGTGGCAAGAGCCTTGCAAGGCTCTTGCCCGGCTTTTGCAAAAGCCGGTGCAAAGCCCTTGCAAGGGCTTTGCCGCGCCCCGTTCGAAATGAAAAAGGGCGTGCCGATGGCACGCCCTTTCCCGAAATCCGGAAGGACCGATTACATCAGTTCGATGTTCACGGCGCTTTCGCGGCCGTCACGGCCCTTTTCGAGGTCGAACTTGACCTTCTGGTTGTCGGCAAGGCCGGTCAGGCCCGAACGCTCGACGCCCGAGATGTGGACGAACACGTCCTTCGAGCCGCCGTCGGGCGCAATGAAGCCGTAGCCTTTGGTGGTGTTGAACCATTTCACGGTGCCGGTGGCCATATCCGTGTCTCCTGTCTGTGTCGCTGCCCGCAACATGCGGCAGCTTCGGCGTCACCCATGCAAGATCGAGAGCACAAGCTTGGCCGTTTGGGGCAAAGACAGGGGTCGATAGAGTAGAGATAGCGTGCTCCGTATGCGCCGATTTCGCCTGCAAGTAAAGTGAAATCCGTGTGACTGCCGCGACGCAACCCCGGTTTGACGGGCTGACATGGATCAAGTTTCTTTCACGTCGAACCGCTAGGGTGCCCGCACCGGACCTGCAGCCCGAAGGACAGCGATGACCGTTCTGACCAGCACCCCGCACGCCGATCTCAGGGTCGGACAGGAGGCGCGCGTGACCCGCCTCTGCCGGGCCGAGGACCTCTATGTCTTCGCCCATGCCAGCGGCAACCTGAACCCGATGCACCTGCCCGACCGGGACGGTGACGGCGATGGCCGGGCCGAGGCCGTCGCCCCCTCGGCCTGGGTGGCGGCGCTGATCTCGGGCGTTCTGGGCAACCGGTTGCCGGGGCCGGGCACGCTATACCTGTCGCAGGCGCTGCGCTTTGCCGGGCGCGCCCATGCGGGCGAGACCCTGACCGCGGGTGTCCGCGTCGCCGAGTTGCTCACGGGCCGCGCCGTGCGCCTCGAGACCTGGGTCGACGGCCCCGCGGGCCGCATCGCCGAGGGCGAGGCCGTGGTCGAAGCCCCCGACGCCGCGCGCCGCTTCGACGGAGTCGAGGTGCCGGGCCTGACGGTGCAGTCGCACCGCCATTTCGACGCGCTGCTGGCGCGGGCCGAGCCCTTGCCGGCGCTGCCGACGGTCGTGGTCTGCCCCGAAAGCCCCGATGCGCTGATGGGCGCGTTGCTGGGCCGTGACCACACGCTGATCGACCCGGTCTTCGTCGGCTGTCCCGTCAAGATCGCCGCCGCCGCGGTCGAGGCGGGGGCCGACATCACCGGGATCGAGATCATCGACATCCCCGA
Source organism: Roseicyclus sp. (assembly GCA_025211115.1). Lineage (GTDB taxonomy): Bacteria > Pseudomonadota > Alphaproteobacteria > Rhodobacterales > Rhodobacteraceae > Roseicyclus. Next base: position 11,250 of record JAOARA010000216.1, read on the forward strand.
CCACCGCGCCGCCGCCCTGCGCGCGGTCGCCCTGGTCCACGAGGGGCGCGCGCGGGCGCTGATGAAGGGGCATCTGCACACCGACCAGCTTCTGCACGCGATCCTGAAGAAGGAGACGGGGCTGAGGACGAACCGCCGCCTGTCCCATGTCTTCGTGATGGACGTGCCGGGGTTCGACCACCTGCTCTTCGTGACGGATGCGGCGATCAACATCGCGCCGGATCTCGCGTGCAAGGTCTCCATCGTGCAGAACGCCATCGACCTGGCCCGCGCGCTGGGGCTGGAACAGCCCAAGGCGGGCATCCTCTCGGCGGTGGAGACCGTCACGCCCTCGATCCCTTCGACGCTGGATGCCGCGATCCTGTCGAAGATGGCCGACCGGGGCCAGATCACGGGCGGCCTCGTGGACGGGCCCTTGGCCATGGACAACGCCGTCGATCCGGGGGCGGCGCGGACCAAGGGGCTGACGGGGCTTGTCGCGGGCCGGGCCGATATCCTCGTCGCGCCGAACATGGAGGCGGGCAACATGATCGCCAAGGAGCTGACCTTTCTCGCCCATGCCGAGGCGGCGGGGATCGTGATGGGCGCGCAGGTGCCGGTGATCCTGACCAGCCGGGCCGATGACGACAAGGCGCGGCTCGCCTCCTGCGCGGTGGCGGCGCTTTACGCCGAAAGTCAGCGATGAGCCTGATCCTGACGCTGAACGCGGGGTCCAGCTCGATCAAGTTCGGGCTTTACGCCGCCGCGCCCGAGCCGGTGGAAGAGGCGCGCGGCCAGATCGACGCACTGGGCGCGGAGGCGCGGCTGATCGTGGAGGCGGGCGGCGACCGCAATGTGACCGCCATCGGCCCGGCCGATCACGCGGCGGGGCTTGCCGCCTTGCTGGACGCCCTCGCGCCCCTGATGGCGGGCCGCCCCATCGCGGCGGTGGGTCATCGCGTGGTGCATGGCGGACCCGAGATCGACGGGCCGCGGGTGCTGACGGCGGAGCTTCTGGCCCATCTCGACACGCTCTCGCCGCTTGCCCCGCTGCACCAGCCCCACAACCTCGCCGGTGTGCGCGCGGCGCTTGCGGGATTTCCGGGCGCGGTGCAGGTCGCGGCCTTCGACACCGCCTTTCACCGCGGGCATCCTTGGGTGAACGACACCTTCGCGCTGCCGCGCCGCTTCTACGAGGCGGGGGTGCGGCGCTACGGCTTCCACGGGCTGAGCTACGACTACATCGCCGGGCGGCTCGCCGCTGATCACCCCGACCTGGCCGCAGGGCGCGTGATCGTGGCGCATCTGGGCAACGGCGCCTCGCTCTGCGCGATGCGGGGCGGGCGCTCGGTCGCCTCGACGATGGGGTTCTCGGCGCTTGACGGGATGCCGATGGGCACGCGGGTGGGCCAGCTCGATCCGGGCGTGGTGCTCTACCTGCTGGAACAGGGGATGGGCGTGGAGGCGATCACGCGGCTCCTCTACACCGAGAGCGGTCTCAAGGGCCTGTCGGGGATCACGCACGACATGCGGGTGCTTCTGGCCTCGGACGCGCCCGAGGCGGCGGAGGCCGTGGCCTATTACACCTTCCGCCTGAAGCGCGAGATCGGGGCGCTGGCCGCCGCTTTGGGCGGTCTCGACGCGCTGGTCTTCACCGGGGGGATCGGCGAGAACGCGGCCCCCGTGCGGGCCAAGGCGCTGGAGGGGCTGGGGTTCCTGGGGCTGGAGCTGGACGCCGCCCGCAACGCGGCGCAGGCCGCGACGATCCATGCCGGCCCCGTGCCCATCCTTGTCATGCCGACCGACGAGGAGCGGATCATCGCCCGCGCCGCGGCGACTGCGCTCTTGACGGGGGGCGGCGAAGCGCCGACCTAGACAGACATGCGTATCCTGATCGGTCTTGCCGTCCTCCTCGTTCTCCTTGTCCTCGCCGTGATCGGCGCGGGGCTCTATTTCCGCAACGTCTCGATGCCGGCCGAAACCTGGCATGTCGACTCGGCCACGGTCACGCCGCCCGCCAGCCCGAATTACGAGCTGCGCGTGGGAGAGGGCGCGCCGGTTTTCGACGCGGCCCCCGATGTCATGGCCGCGCGCATCGACGCCGTGGCGACGGCGGAGGGCGCCGTGCTGATCGGCGGGGCGGTCGCCGAGGGGCACATGACCTATGTCGCCCGCTCGCGGCTGATGGGCTACCCCGATGCGATCTCGGTGAAACTGGTGCCGGTGGCGCAGGGCACACGGGTCGAGATCTATTCGCGCGCGCGCTTCGGCTATTCCGACATGGGCGTGAACGCGGCCCGCGTGGACCGCTGGATCAGCCGTGCGCGCGGCATGACGAGCCCCTGAACGCCCTTGACGGCTCTTGACGGCGCGGCCCCGCCGCGTCACGTGACGCCCATGTTGCCCGAGGATCGCCTGCGCCAGATCACCGACCGTTTCGAGTATCTCGAGGCGCAGCTGAACGCGGGCGCGGCCACGGGCGATATCGCCCGGATCAGTCGGGACTATGCCGAGCTGAAGCCGGTCGTGGCCCAGATCGCGGACTGGCGGCAACTTGTGGCTGATATCGCCGAGGCCGAGGCGATGCTCACGGACCCCGAGATGCGCGAGCTGGCCGAGGAAGAGCTGCCGCGCCTGCGCGCGGCCCTGCCCGAGGCCGAGGCGGCGCTGCAGCTGGCGCTTCTGCCGAAGGACGAGGCCGATGCGCGCCCCGCGATGATCGAGATCCGCCCCGGCACGGGCGGCGAGGAGGCCGCGCTTTTCGCGGGCGACCTGCTGCGCATGTACACGCGCCATTGCGAGGCCCGCGGCTGGCGGCTGGAGGTGGTGGACCTGCAGGAGACCGAGCTGGGCGGCGTCAAGGAGGTGACCGCGCGGATCGAGGGCGATGGTGTTTTCGCAAGGCTCAAGTTCGAGAGCGGCGTCCACCGGGTGCAGCGCGTGCCCGAGACGGAATCGGGCGGGCGCATCCATACCTCGGCGGCGACGGTGGCCGTCCTGCCGGTGGCCGAGGAGGTCGACATCGACATCCCCGCCGCCGACATCCGCATCGACACGATGCGCGCCTCGGGCGCGGGCGGGCAGCATGTGAACACGACGGATTCGGCGGTGCGGATCACGCATTTGCCCACCGGGATCGTGGTGACGAGTTCCGAGAAATCTCAGCACCGCAACCGCGAGATCGCCATGGGCGTGCTGCGCGCGCGGCTTTACGACCTCGAGCGGCAGAAGGCGGCGGATGCCATGGCCGCCGACCGCAAGGCGCAGGTCGGCTCGGGCGACCGCTCGGAGCGGATCCGGACCTACAACTTCCCGCAAGGCCGGCTGACGGACCACCGGATCAACCTGACGCTCTACAAGCTCGACCAGGTGATGGCGGGCGACCTCGACGAGGTGATCGACGCGCTGGTCTCGGATGCGCAGGCGCGGCAGCTGGCGGCGATGGATGGCTGAGGCGCGGGCGGTTTTCCCGGGCTTTGCCCGGGACCCGGCGCGCGGGGGGCCTGCGGCCCGTCCGCGCGCGGGCGCTTCGGGCAGGGGGTCGGCCCCTGTCGGAGCTGTGCGCGCGGTGGCACGTGTCGGATTTGCGTATTTGGGGAAAGATGAAGGCGCAGGGGGGCGCGCATGACCGCCGGGGCGTGGCTGGTCCATGCGCGGGACCGTCTTGCAGCGGTGGCCGGCGCGCAGGCGGCGCGCGAGGCGCGGCTGATCCTTGCGCATGTCACCGGGTGGAGCGCGACGCGGGTTGCGC